>JBBAFS010000014.1:0-27845 GCA_041655255.1 Sphaerochaetaceae bacterium | reverse complement strand
GAGATTTTTTACATACTAAGCGAAGGGATTGACAAAACAATATGGTCAAGCGAATAAGGGTCCACGGCGGATGCCTAGGAGCTACAAGGCGAAGAAGGACGTGATTAGCTGCGAAAAGCCGAGTGTAGGAGCCAATATCCATTGAAGCTCGGATGTCCGAATGGAGTAATCCGGCAGTTATAAATGACTGTCATCTATACACGAACACATACTGTATAGAAGCGATACGCAGGGAACTGAACCATCTAAGTACCTGCAGGAGAAGAAATCAAAAGAGATTCCCCTAGTAGCGGCGAGCGAAGCGGGAAGAGCCTAAACCATGTACGTGTAAGAGCCGAATCGTTGCGTATATGGTGTTGCGAGTGATTGTTGGAGAGATTTCGGTGTCTCTCGCGCAGTGATAAAAATTCATGTTAGTAAAATGATTTGGGAAAGTCAGCCAAAGAGGGTGAAAGCCCCGTATGCGAAAACATGAGTTCTGCGTGGATGATCTACTCAAGTACGGCGGGACACGAGAAATCCTGCTGGAAGCTGGGAAGACCACTTTCCAAGGCTAAATACTCTGTAGCTACCGATAGCGAATAGTACCGTGAGGGAAAGGTGAAAAGGACCCCGGAAGGGGAGTGAAAGAGAACCTGAAACCGTGGACTTACAAGCGGTCAGAGCCTATATTTATATGGGTGATGGCGTGCCTTTTGTAGAATGAGCCTGCGAGTTATCGTATGCAGCGAGGTTAAGAGATAGGAGTCTCGGAGCCGTAGGGAAACCGAGTCTGAATAGGGCGAATAGTTGTATGCGGTAGACCCGAAGCCAAGTGATCTATCCATGTCCAGGCTGAAAGTTGAGTAAAATCAAGTGGAGGGCCGAACCTAAATCCGCTGAAAAGGGTTGGGATGAGGTGTGGATTGGAGTGAAAGGCTAATCAAACTTGGAGATAGCTGGCACTCCCCGAAATAGCTTTAGGGCTAGCCTTACGTGAATTGTTATGGAGGTAGAGCACTGAATGGATGAGGGCCCTTCACCGGGTACCGATTTCAATCAAACTCCGAATGCCATGACACCGTGCGTAGGAGTCAGACTGCGACTGATAAGAGCCGTAGTCGAGAGGGAAAGAGCCCAGACCGTTAGCTAAGGTCCCCAAGATGTGCCAAGTGGGAAAGGAAGTTTAATTGCGAAGACAGCCAGGAGGTTGGCTTAGAAGCAGCCACTCCTTTAAAGAGTGCGTAATAGCTCACTGGTCGAGTAGTTAAGCGCCGACAATGTAACGGGGCTAAGCACATCACCGAAGCTACGGCATGATATGTTAACATATCGTGGGTAGGGGAGCATTCCGTGTACGGAAGAAGGTGTACTGTGAGGTATGCTGGACGAGACGGAAGAGAGAATGCAGGCATGAGTAACGAAAAGACGGGTGAGATCCCCGTCCGCCGAAAGCCTAAGGTTTCCAGGGTAAAGGTAATCTACCCAAGGGTTAGTCGGCCCCTAAGACGAGGCTGAAAAGCGTAGTCGATGGGAAACGGGTTAATATTCCCGTACCTCTTTGTGTTTCGAAGGAATGACGCATAGGGCGAAGCGCGGCCAGGTGACGGTAATCCTGGTCTAAAGATTCGAGCTGTTGAATGTACTAGGCAAATCCGGTACATGAGGTAAGAACTGAATGCGAGAGATGCTACGGCAAATCGAAGCGTGTGGAGTCGTCGTGCCAAGAAATAATTTCTAAGAATAGACACAGAGGGACCGTACCGCAAACCGACACAGGTAGGCGAGCTGAATATGCTAAGGCGCACGGAAGAATTCGCGTTAAGGAACTCGGCAAATTGCATACGTAACTTCGGGATAAGTATGGCCGTTGGGGGAGTAGTTTACTATTTTCTTGGCGGTTGCAGAGAAATGGCCCAAGCGACTGTTTACCAAAAACACAGGTCTATGCGAACCAGTGATGGGAAGTATATGGACTGACACCTGCCCGGTGCTGGAAGGTTAAGAGGAGTTGTTAGCATAAGCGAAGCAATGAATTGAAGCCCCAGTAAACGGCGGCCGTAACTATAACGGTCCTAAGGTAGCGAAATTCCTTGTCGGGTAAGTTCCGACCCGCACGAATGGTGTAACGATTTGGGCGCTGTCTCAACGCGAAATCCGGTGAAATTGAAGTATCGGTGAAGATGCCGATTACTTGTGGTTAGACGGAAAGACCCCGTGAACCTTTACTTCAGCTTGGTATTGAGATGTGGACCAGGATGTGTAGGATAGGTGGGAGACTAAGAAGCGTGGCCGCTAGGTTGCGTTGAGTCGTTGGTGAAATACCACCCTTTCTTGTTCATGTTTCTAACACTGCCCATGAAGCTGGGTAGTGGACATTGCCAGGTGGGAAGTTTGACTGGGGCGGTCGCCTCCTAAAGGGTAACGGAGGTGCGCGAAGGTCACCTTAGGGCGGTTGGAAATCGTCTGTCAAGTGTAAAGGCACAAGGTGGCTTAACTGCGAGACTGACAAGTCGAGCAGATACGAAAGTAGGTCTTAGTGATCTGGCGGTAGCGAGTGGAAGCGCCGTCACTTAACGGATAAAAGGTACTCCGGGGATAACAGGCTGATTTTGCCCAAGAGTTCATATCGACGGCAAAGTTTGGCACCTCGATGTCGGCTCATCGCATCCTGGGGCCGGAGCAGGTCCCAAGGGTTTGGCTGTTCGCCAATTAAAGCGGTACGCGAGCTGGGTTCAGAACGTCGTGAGACAGTTCGGTCCCTATCTGCCACAAGCGTTGGATGTTTGAGAGGTCCTGTTTCCAGTACGAGAGGACCGAAATGGACGAACCTCTGGTGTACCAGTTGTCGTGCCAACGGCAATTGCTGGGTAGCTACGTTCGGAAGGGATAACCGCTGAAAGCATCTAAGTGGGAAGCCCTCCTCGAGATGAGACATCCCTTGCTCTTAAAGAGCACTGAAGGAACCAGGAAGATTACCTGGTCGATAGGCTGGCGGTCTAAGTGTAGTAATACATTCAGCCGACCAGTACTAATAAGCCGTGAGGCTTGACCATATTGTTGTGTCGGTCCCTTAACCGATTACAGTGGGTTGGATTTTTGTTTACGATAGAGAATCTTATTCACTGGTGGCCCGGTGGCCATAGCGGAGGTGTCATACCCGTTCCCATCTCGAACACGGAAGTCAAGCCCTCTTGCGCCGATGGTACTGCGTAATAGCGGGAGAGTAGGTAGCTGCCGGTCCCTTTTTTTTGCCCTTTTGCAACACCTAGCTTGCAGAATATCCTCTATTCTTTTATGATGTGGTACATTTTCACTAAAAGGAGAGGGTATGGGCATCACATTACACCATCTTAGTCGTTCGTACGGCTCACTACATGCTGTTCGTGACATCTCTTTAGAGATCCCTGCCCACACTATTTACGGTATCATTGGTAAAAGTGGTGCTGGCAAATCGACGTTAGTGCGCCTAGTGAGTTTACTTGAGCGCCCAGATAACGGCCAAGTGTTATACAACAACCATCGAGTCGATAACCTTCCTCAAGATCAACTCATTGCCCAAAGACGTAAAATTGGGATGATTTTTCAGAATTTTAATTTATTTAGTTCTCGTAATGCTGCTCAAAATATTGCCTATCCACTTGAAATTAGTGGTCACGACTCTTCATACATTCGCACACGTGTCGAAGAACTTCTAGAGCTTGTTGGCCTTCAAGGGAGGGGAAAAGCCCCAATAAGTACCCTCTCAGGGGGACAAAAACAGCGAGTAGCTATTGCACGCTCTTTGGCCAATAACCCAGATATCTTGTTTTGTGATGAGGCTACGAGTAGCTTAGATCCGCAAACAACACGTTCAATTCTCAATCTTATTCGTGACTTACAACAGCAGATGAACCTTTCGGTGGTGATGATTACTCACCAAATGGAAGTAGTACGGGATGCGTGTGAATATGTAGCTGTCTTAGAAGATGGTGGTGTTGTTGAACAAGGAAAAGTTGTTGATGTGTTTGCCAATCCCTCAAGTGAAACAACAAAAGACTTTTTATCTCATTTAGGACCTGATGAATCTACCAAAGATGATATCGTGAGGTGGTCTGATGAGGGGGGACGATATACTCTTCGATTCCGAGGATCTAAAACAGGTGAACCAGTACTCAGTCGCATTCAAAAGCAGTATGATGTAGAGATAAACATTCGAGCCGGTGGAATTCAACGTGTTGGGCAAGAAGACGTTGGCACTCTTATTTGCGATATTATCGGAGAGAGTGATATAGTTGCTCAAGCAATTGTCGCTTTAGAAGAGATGGGTGTGAAAGTAGAGGAGGAGGGTGTATGAGTCAGCTGTTTCAATTAGTTTTTAAAGCAACTGGTGAGACCTTGATTATGGTGTTCGCCTCAACATGTTTCTCCCTCTTATTGGGTTTACCCATTGGTATCTTATTAGCCATCACTGCACCTGAACAGCAGGGGGGAATTATCCCTAAACCGCTTTTACATCAAGGAGTTGGAAGAGTAGTGAATGTATTACGTTCTTTCCCTTTTATCATACTGATGATATTACTTTTCCCACTTTCGCGAATTATTGTAGGAACAAGCATTGGTACTACAGCGACTATCGTGCCGTTGTCGATAGCAGCTGCTCCATTTGTTGCTCGTATTATTGAGTCAGCGGTTAAGGAGGTGGATCCGGGGGTCATTCAGGCCGCCCGCTCCATGGGCTCAACCTCAATGCAAATTATTCTAAAGGTATTAATACCTGAAGCGATGCCTGCCTTAGTTGCTGGCATTACGTTGACAATTATCAACTTGATTGGCTACTCCGCGATGGCTGGAGCCATCGGAGGGGGAGGCTTAGGAGACTTAGCAATCCGCTACGGATACCAACGATTTAGAGTCGATGTGATGATTGCCTCGGTGATTGTTATTTTAGTCTTAGTCGAAGTTATTCAAGTTGTTGGAAATAATATAAGTGCCCGCATGATGGCACGACGATAATATTGTATACAATCTACTTTCGGAGGAGATTATGAAACGTGTTATTACTTTATTAGCTATTACATTACTTATTGGAGCAACACTCTTTGCAGCTGGCAAAAAAGAGAGTGGCAGTACCTTAACAGTTGGTGCAACACCCGAACCTCACGCTGAGTTTTTGAATCTCATCGTTGGAGATCTTGCACAACAAGGAATTACATTAAAAGTGGTTGAGTTTACCGACTATGTAACACCAAATACAGCAGTAGAAGATGGGCAAATTGATGCGAACTTCTTTCAACACATCCCGTATTTAGAGTCTTTCAATGAAGATAAAGGGTACCATCTTGTGAACGCTGGTGGTATTCACATCGAACCCATTGCTCTGTACTCAAACAAAGTGACATCAATTAATGATCTTGCAAATGGTGCAACAATTGCTATTCCTAACGACCCAACAAACGGTGGAAGAGCTTTATTGCTCTTACAAAGTGCAGGTCTCATCTCCTTAGCTGATGGTGGTAGTATTACTGCAACCGTATTTGATATCGTCTCAAATAAACAAAACTTAAAGTTCAGAGAACTCGAAGCAGCAACACTTCCTCGAGTACTCGGCGATGTTGATGCAGCTGTTATTAACGGAAACTATGCACTTCCAGCAGGACTTAAAGCAAACAAAGATGGCCTTATTATTGAAGGTGCCGACTCTCCATACGTGAATGTTGTGGCAGTGAAAGAGGGAAGAGAAAACGACGCTTCCATTACAGCGTTAGTGAAAGCTCTCCAATCACCTAAAATTAAAGCCTACGTAGATGAACACTACCCCAATGGGGAAGTCGTTGTCGTATTTTAACAAAAATAACAGAAGAGAGAGTGTTACACTCTCTCTTCTCTCCTTACAAGAGAAGATGATATGAACTTAACAAACAGAAGCCTTTTAACATTAAAAGATTACACAGCCGAAGAACTTATGTATCTCATAGAGCTTGCCACTGATCTCAAAGCAAAGCGAAAGAGAGGGGAAGTGGGAGATACACTGAAAGGAAAAAGTTTAGTACTTCTGTTTGATAAACCTTCAACGCGCACTCGATGTGCTTTTGAAGTTGCCGCTAGCGAAGAGGGGGCTCATGTCACCTATTTAACCAATAGCCAAATGGGAAAAAAAGAGTCGATTGAAGATACTGCTAAAGTGTTAGGGCGGTATTACAATGCCATTCAATACCGAGGAAGTGATCAACGAATTGTTGAACAACTAGCTCGCTTTTCTGGTGTCCCAGTTTATAACGGGCTGACTGATGACGATCATCCCACCCAAGTGTTAGCCGATTTTCTCACCATTGTAGAACATAGCAATAAACCTCTTAGTGAGATTAAGTTTGTCTATGTGGGTGATGGTCGAAACAATATGGTCCAAGCGTTGATGATAGGAGCTTCTAAAGTAGGGATGCACTTTGTTGTTGCCACCGATCCCACACTGCGACCCACTGAAGACTTTTTGACTTCCCTTAAAGAAGATACACACCATAGTGGAGCTACAATCGAAGTCGAATACGACCCACATATTGCAGTTAAAGATGCCGATGTAATTTACACCGATGTGTGGTTTTCTATGGGAGAAGAGGATCAGATGGCTAGCCGTATTAAGATCCTAAGCCCCTATAAAGTGACGATGGATCTGATACAAGCATCAAACAACGACAATGTCTTATTTCTCCATTGTCTTCCTGCCTTCCACGATACACACACCGAAATTGGTTCTTACGTCTATGAAAAATTCGGTCTTACTGAGATGGAAGTAACCGATGAGGTATTTCGTAGTCGCCACTCAGTTGTGTTTGATGAGGCAGAAAATAGGCTTCACACCATTAAAGCACTCTTAGTTGCTACGATGTAAGAATAAGAGTGTAAAACCGTATTGCACAAAAGAGGTTTTCCAAAGAGAGACGTTCATCAATTCCGTGCATACGACTCAGTTCTTGTTGGTCCATAATAACTGGAGTAAATCGATAGACATGATCACTTAGATGTTCGTAGTTAAGAGCATCCGTTCCCCCTGTCATGAGAAATGGAGAGACAATAGTCTCTTTACATGTGGAAGTAATCACTTGTTCTAATAACAAGAACTCAGAGTTATCAACAGGGGAGGGGCGTGAGAGCTTACTGTTTTTAACAATTTCTAACTCAACTCGGTTATCACCAATTACTTTTTTCATCCACCTAAGGACATCTTCAACCTTGCTACCGGGAAGAAGACGTACATTTGCAATTGCTGTTGCGTTGTGTGAAATAACATTTGAAGCATCACTAGAGTGGACTACCGTGACAGTACATGTGTTTCTTATAAGGGCATTGAGGGTGTTGCTTTTAGAAAAAAGAGATGAAATGAGAGGGCGAAACAACCACTGGTTTAGTAATACAACAGAGAGGCCAAAAGAGGCGTTCATTCCCATGGTGTGTAGTAGTTGTATTACTGGCTTTGTATAACAAACAGGCATTTTGGCGTGTTCAATGTTGCTCACTGCTTTTGCTAATATCCCTAAAGCTGTTGGTTGATTTGGACTGGAAGAGTGACCCCCATCTTGGGTACAACGTAAAGAGATATCGACATTTCCTTTCTCTGAAACACCAACAACAGCAACGTTGTGTTTAAGTCCACTAAGGAAGTTTTTTGTGACGACCCCACCTTCGTCTAAGACAAAGGAGAAACGCAAGCCCATCTTTTCAAACATCTTTGCAATCGTAGCTGCTCCATGGTCTCCTCGGATTTCCTCATCACACCCAAAGGCGATGTAGAACGTTCTTTGAGGGAGAATATGCTTGTGTAACATCAATTCAATCGATTCGCACATTGCGATGAGCGAACTTTTATCATCAAAACTTCCTCTCCCCCACACATACCCATCAACAATGTTCTTCTCAAACGGAGGATGTATCCACGCTTGTTCATCAGGTGAGGCGGGAACAACATCGATGTGTGCTGTTAATAAAGCTGGCTCTAAAGTTGGATCAGTTCCTTCAAAGCACAACACGAGGTTATGATATTGAGTCTCAATAACTGTGAGATGAGAAAACAAAAGAGGGTAGCGCTCTTTGAGAAACTGATGAAACTCAATAAACGGGAGTGAAGAGTTGTCATCCCACTGTTCAGGAGCAATAGTTTTAAACGTAACAGCAGTAGCTAAAGAGTCAGCGGCACGAAGAATATCTGATTGCTCTAACTCAAAAGGGGGAGAAATTACTGTAGGGACTCTTCTTTTTGAACGAAAAAAGAGTGTTCTTCCTATAAGCAAAGCGGACAAAAAGAGCACACCATATACTACTATTACCACAACATCACCTCTTATAGATGGTAGTGTACCACAGCACCAAAGAGGGGGAGAACCTTTTTTAACCTAGGATCTCAAGTATATATCTATAAACTACACTAAGAATCATCAAAAATTAATAAAATGAAGAAAATTCAGTTAAAATATTAATATTATTAATATAGCACTTGACTTACTTAATATTCCTCTCTATATTAAACAGAGATGAGGTAGATATGAAACAAAGTTGGAAAACATTACTTTCATTCACTGGTGGTAAGAAATTTGTCGTTAAAGAAATTTTCATTCCCGAAGATGGTATTACGATTAAAGGGGAGTTTGAGGTTCCTCCTTTAGCCATTTTAAGTATGGAGGATTACTTGTTTGTTGCTGCGTTTATCCAAACACATGGGTCAATAAAACAGATGGAATCTATTTTCAATATTAGTTATCCCACAGTGAAAAGTAGGCTTCATAAAATAGCACAACAACTCGATGTCATCGATGTTGAAATTGAAACAAGATCTCCACTCTCTGAAATCCTTGATCGTCTAGAATCGGGGGATATCAGCGGTGAAGATGCATTAAAAGAGATGATGTAATGTTACCGATGCTCTTATATGTGAAGATGAAAAAGGGGGATAAAAGAGGCTCTTGGGTTATTCCCTTGGCTTTAATCTATCTTTTACTTCTTCCATTAGTGATTGTGGTAGCGGTAGTGTTACTACTGTTGTTAGTGCTTCCTCCAACAGCAGAGTTGATCTGTTCATATCTACCAGCTCTGAAAATAATTCCAACATTATTATCCTCTAGTAGAGGAACTGAAATAGTTGTTAAGTCGGATGAGGAAGAATTAGAAATTCGTATTAGTTAATACAAAGGGGAAAGATATGAGTGAAGAGAGATTAAGAATATTACAACTGTTAAGTGAAGGAAAACTCACACCCGAACAAGCAGAGAAGCTTCTTCAGGCAACTGAAGTTAGAAGTGAGATAATTCCAACAACAAGCTTTACAGCAGGTGATGCTAAATACTTTCACGTCCGTGTTGAGCCTAAAGAGGGACACTCTTCTGAACGAGTCTCAATTAAGATCCCTTTAGCTTTAGTAAAAGCGGGATTAAATATTACTAAGTTAGTTCCAAAAGAGGCACAAGCAAAAATTCAAGAGTCGATGCACAATAGTGGCATGAACTTTGATTTAAGTGCATTGAATGCTGAAAATATGGAAGAGGTTATTGTGGCTTTACAAGAGATGAGTATCGATGTTGAAACCGATGAGGCTACCATAAAAGTATTTTGTGCATAATCGATAAAGGGAGATAATCTCCCTTTATTGCCTTTATGACTTTTTTCTCTCTCTATAAGATGAAAGAGGGTAAAGGAGTGTGCTTTATAATCATATGAGGTCAACATTTAAGCAAACTCCACCTCTTTTCACTTCTCGTAGTAACTTTGACAATTCCATGGTATATTGTATAACACCAACAAAAATGTAGGGAGAACCCAAAGTAAAGCATGCCAAAGAAAATTGACCATGAGGCGAGAAAAGAGAGAATTTTACAAACAGCCTTAAAAGTATTTGCCCGAGAAGGGTATCGTGATGCCAACCTTTCATTAATAGCATCTGAATGTGGAATTTCTAGACCTACTATTTACCAATACTTCAAAGATAAAGAACACATCTACTATTTTGCAGTAAAACTTGTTACTGGGAAAATGTTCTTTAAATATGCCGAATATGCTTGGAACACTGAAGAGCCAATAGTTGATCGAATTAGTTTCATTTGTGAAGACATCATTGAGATGGGTTTTCAAAACCGTGATGCCTTAACTGCACTGATGGATGTGATGCTCCAAATGAAAAAAGAGGGAACTGACTTTTCAGATATTATTCTCAGGCGCACTGTGAAATTACATATCCTCTTTAAACGACTACTGCGATTAGGGATCAATAGTGGTGAGATTGAAACAGTTGATGTGACTCGAGTCACTGAGCATATTGTGATGCTTTTAGAGGCCTTTTCGTTTCAGATGGCTTTTTTAGAAGACTTCGATGTTGTACAAGCCAAAGAGGTCATTCACAACTACCTCGAGTTGTTAAAACCTAAATCAGATCGTAGTCCAATTATGTAACACTAATTTGCCCTAACTAACCTCTTTGACTATATTACAGGTGGATGTACCTGTAACCAAAAGAGGTATAAATAGATGAACATGGAAAAAATGACTATTAAGTTGCGTGAAGCTCTTCAAGCAGCTCACGCTGTTGCGCACTCATACAACAACCCGCTCATTGAAGTAGAACACCTTGTATACTCATTGTTAGAGCAAAAAGATGGCTTACTTATCCCACTTTTTGATAGTGTAGGAGTTTCTCATACCTCTGTATCACACGATGTGAAACAGATGATTGAAAAACTCCCTAAAGCGTATGGGCCAACATCGCAGATATCTCTTTCACCAAAACTCACTGAGATTTTGTACCAAGCAGAGAGCCAAGCCTCTATGTTTAAAGATGAGTATATCAGCGCTGAACATATCTTATTAGCAATTGTAGAAAGTAGTGGTCCTCTATCAAGTTATTTAAAGAGTCAAGGAGTGACCAAAGATCGCCTTCTTCAAGCTCTACAGATGGTACGTGGAAATAAAAGAATTACCGATGAGAACCCAGAAGATCAATACCAAGCACTTGAAAAGTATTGTAAGGATATGACTTCGCTTGCTCGACAACAAAAACTCGACCCTGTCATTGGGCGAGATGAGGAGATTCGTCGTGTGATGCAAGTTCTTTCACGAAGAACAAAAAATAATCCTGTATTAATTGGTGAACCAGGTGTTGGTAAAACAGCGATTGTAGAGGGCTTAGCCCAACGAATTGTCTCAAAAGATGTTCCTGAATCACTCGCAACAAAGCGCTTACTCGCTTTAGATTTAGGAGCTTTAATTGCCGGAGCAAAATTCAGAGGCGAATTTGAAGAGCGACTGAAAGCAGTCATAAATGAAGTAATCGACTCAAATGGGGAAATTATTCTCTTTATCGATGAGTTACACACCCTCGTTGGAGCTGGAGCAGCAGAAGGGTCAACTGATGCCTCTAACTTACTTAAGCCAGCTTTAGCTCGAGGGGAGTTAAGAGCTGTGGGAGCCACTACACTTGATGAGTATCGTAAGTATATCGAAACAGATAAAGCTTTAGAGCGGCGCTTTCAACCAGTGTATACCAAAGAGCCTAATGTGGAAGACACCATAGCTATCTTACGAGGCTTAAAAGAGCGGTATGAAGTTCACCATGGAGTTCGAATTACCGATGAAGCATTAGTCGCTGCAGCTGTATTAAGTGATCGTTACATCACCGCACGATTTTTACCCGACAAAGCTATCGATTTAGTCGATGAAGCTGCAAGCCAATTGAAAATGGAGATTGAGAGTCAGCCTGTTGAACTCGATACAATTGAGCGAAAGATCCTTCAACTCAATATTGAACAACAAGCTCTCTCACGAGAAACAGATAAGAAATCTCTTAAAAGACTCGAAAAGTTACAAAAAGAGTTATCATCACTAACTGCCCAACGAGATACACTGCACGATCAGTGGGAGCGAGAAAAAAGCTCTATTTCAACAATCCGAGAGAAAAAAGCTCTTTTAGAACAATTAAAAGGTGAAGAGATTCAAAGTGAACGGAGTGGAGATTTAGCTCGAGCTGCTGAAATTAAACATGGTTTGATTCCTTCACTGTTAAAAGAGATTGAAGACTACTCACATCTATCACATCAAGAGGGTGAGACTTCTCAATTGCTTCGTGAAGAAGTAAGTGATGATGATATCGCACTGATTGTCTCTAATTGGACCGGTATTCCGGTTGCTAAGATGCTCTCAAGTGAGATGGAGAAATACCTCCACTTAGAAAAAGAGATTGGGCAAAAAGTGATAGGGCAAACCGAAGCAATACGGGCGGTAAGTGATGCCATACGGAGAAACAAAAGTGGTATTGGAGATGAGAAACGTCCTCTAGGATCGTTTTTATTCGCTGGACCTACTGGGGTTGGAAAAACAGAGTTAGCGAAAGTATTAGCCTCACTTTTGTTTGATAGTGAAAAAGCCTTAACTCGCATTGATATGAGTGAGTATATGGAAAAACACTCTGTAAGCCGACTCATAGGAGCACCTCCAGGATACGTTGGCTATGATCAGGGAGGACAACTCACTGAGATCGTTCGCAGGCGCCCTTACTCAGTGATCCTATTTGACGAGATAGAGAAGGCACACAGCGATGTCTTTAACGTCTTATTACAAGTGCTTGATGATGGAAGACTCACCGATGGTCAAGGTCGTGTAGTTGATTTCACCAATACTATTATTATTATGACCAGTAACTTAGGTAGTGAATTGTTGTTAGGATCCGATACCCACCAACAGACGATTGATGCAGTGAAAAGTGTGATTCAACAAGCATTCAAACCTGAGTTTATAAACCGAATTGATGAGATTATTGTGTTTCACCGACTAGGGAGAGAGGAGATTCACCAAATTGTATTGTTACAACTTACGTCACTTACCCAACGGTTGAGTAAACGGGGGATTACTGTTGTTGTTGAACAAAGTGCTTTAGATCTTATTGCCGATGTTGGTTACAACCCAGATTTTGGAGCTCGACCTATTAAACGAGCGATACAAACCTTAGTTGAAAATCCGTTGGCAAAACAGCTCCTTGCTCAAGAGATAACAGAGGGTGATACACTTTCGCTTGTTGCCCAAGAAGATCACACAATTGGTATATTAAAAAAAGAGCGATAACATACCACAAAGGAATCTACTTTCACAGGCTCCCTCTTGCGAGGTGGCCTGCGAATTGATTGAACAAAATCAGACTCTCTTCTATACTCATTTTCATGATAGCCACCTATATAAATAGTATCGCCGTAGTTGTTGGAGCCCTCATAGGTCTGTTTGTTGGATCTAAACTGAAAGATGAATTTAAAGAACTTATTTTCATCTCCAGTGGGATAGTGACGTTGATTATTGGAATCAGCATGGCTTTGCAAACTCAAAGTTTCTTAGTACTCCTGTTTTCAATTATCATAGGTGGAATTATTGGACACCTTGTTGGTATTGAAGAGGCTATTTTACGCTTAGGAAACTGGATGGAGAAAAAGAGTTCTTCATCAAAAGATGAACAAGAGGGGAAAAATGGATCACTTTTCGCCCGAGGGTTTTTAAGTGCCTCGGTACTTTTTTGTAGTGGAGCGATGACCGTTTTAGGATCTATTGCTGCTGGGACACAACAAGATTATACCTTGTTATTAATTAAATCGGTGATGGATGGAAGCATGGCCATTGTCTTTGCAGCTGTGTATGGAGCTGGAGTGATTGGCTCTGCTGTCTTTGTCTTGTTATATCAAGGATTTTTCACTCTTGCTGGAGGATTTTTAGCACCACTGATGGGTGAGGCAGGAATTGTCGAGTTATCAGCATCGGGTGGTATTTTGTTAGTGATGATTGCCTTTGGCTTGTTAAGCATAAGACAATTTAAGACGGGGAATTTCATCCCCGCCTTATTTGTGGCTCCTATCTTAAGTCGATTAGGAGCATTTTTGGTCGAAGTACTCCCATTTTTACAGTAATTATCTTTTTCGAGCACTTGCTAATGTAGAGCTAGTTGACATATCACGCTCAACTGGGTATGAACGTGCTTTCCAGATATCATTGGTGTAATCCATGATAGTCCTATCAGTTGAGAACTTTCCACTTGCAGCAATATTTAAGATCGCTTTTTTCGCCCACAGGTCTTTATTTGTGTGATACAAGAATGTTGCATCTTTATGAGCATCACTATAACTACGTAAATCTGCAAAGTGGAAGAATCGATCTTCGTGCATCAATAACCTACGTAATGGTTCAAAGATATTTGGCTCATTAATGTTGAAATATCCGCTGAACAAGAGATCCATTGCTTGGGCAATCTCAGGATCACGAGCAATCCACTTTTGGGGATCGTAACTCTCTTTAAGACGTTGAATCTCATCAGCTGAGTGTCCAAAGATAAACATATGCTCTCGGCCAACCTCTTCTGCCATTTCGATTGTTGCCCCATCCATAGTTCCAATGGTGAGTGCTCCATTACACATGAATTTCATATTACCAGTACCAGAAGCTTCAAACCCAGCGGTCGAAATTTGTTGTGAGATATCTGTTGCTGGAATGAGATACTCGGCCATCGAGACTCGGTAGTTTGGTAAGAAATGAATGTGTAAGATATCTTTTACATCGGGATCATTATTAATAGTACGAGCTAAGTTGTTAATTAATTTAATGATGAGTTTTGCATTCACATACCCAGGAGCTGCCTTTCCACCAAAGATAAACGTAATAGGTGGATACTCTTCGGCATCTCTCTTTTTCAGTCGTTGATACAACATGATGATATGTAAAGCATTCAAAAGTTGTCTTTTGTACTCATGGATCCTTTTTACATGAACATCAAAGATGGTGTGAGGATTGAGTGTAATACCGGTATCCTTTTGGATGAAAGAGACTGCGCGATGTTTAGCTTTCTCTTTAATAGCTAAAAAGTCTTTCCTAAAAGCGGCATCTTCACTAAACGGTTCTAACTCTTTAATGCGATCGTAATCGGTAATCCATCCATCTCCAATAGCTTCAGTAATCTTCTCAGCTAACAGAGGGTTAGAACTCAGTAGCCACCTTCGTTGGGTAATACCGTTTGTTTTGTTGTTAAATCGATTGGGAAAAACGGTAGCAAATTCAGGAAACATCCGCTGTTTTAATAACTTTGAGTGTAGTGCAGCAACTCCGTTAGTCGAATGTGATCCACAAATAGCTAAGTTAGCCATGCGCACTTGTTTTACATCTCCCTCTTCGATGATGCTCAATTTCTCAATGGCATCGGGGCGAAGGGGGAAAAACGAAGAGGCGTGTTGTAAAAAGCGGTGGTTAATTTCATTAATGATTTGCATATGTCGAGGAAGAATCTCTTGAATCATCGGAAGAGGCCATTTCTCTAATGCTTCAGGAAGTAAGGTGTGGTTGGTATATCCCATGGTCTTTACGGTGATATCCCACGCTTCGTCCCACTGAAGTAATTCATCGTCTAATAATATTCTCATCAACTCAGGAATAGCTAAAGATGGGTGAGTATCGTTGAGCTGAATTGCAGCAAAATCTGGAAGTTTACTCCACGAGGTTTGTTGTCGTTTAAAGCGACGAACAATATCTGCTAAAGAGCAGGCAACAAAGAAGTATTGTTGTTTTAATCTCAGCTCTTTACCCATATATAATGTGTCATTAGGGTAGAGTACTTGGCTTAAATTTTCAGCCACAATTTTGGATCGAACTGATTGGACGTAGTCTCCTTCGTTAAACTCTTGAAAGTTAAACTCTTCAGTTGCCTTCGCACTCCAAAGCCGTAATGTATTGATGGTTTTACCACCATAGCCAACAACAGGGGTATCATAAGCGACGCCCTGTACTTGCTCAGATGGGACCCATGTGTAGAGGTCTCGACCTTTATCACGGATAGTGTGAACTTCTCCACCAAAGTTAATAGTATAGGTAAGATCCTCTCGCCTAATTTCCCATGGGTTACCATCACGAAGCCAATTATCTGGTTGTTCAGTTTGCCACCCATTACGAATCTGTTGTTTAAAGATTCCGTAGTTATACCGAATCCCGTATCCAAAAGAGGGGATGTCTAATGTTGCTAATGAATCTAAAAAACACGCAGCAAGGCGACCTAAACCTCCGTTTCCTAACCCTGCATCGGGTTCTACATCTGCTAACTCTTCTAAGGTGTACCCCAGTGAATTCATAGCAGCAGCAACTTGATCATCAAGTTGCATATTTATAACGTTATTCATTAAAGATCGGCCCATAAGAAACTCGAGTGATAAATAGTAGACCCGTTTAGCTTTGTTCTTTCGTTGTGTCTCTCTGCTTTTGTGCCATTGGTGTATAATTCGATCTCTGATAGCGAGAGAGAGTGCTGTATAGCGAGCAGTATCAGTATTGTGATACTCATCTGCATCAAGTGAATATTTCAGATGCTCAGCAAAGTCGAGTGCGATAGCCTCTTTTTTTGGGCTAATTCTCGTATCGAAATTTGCATTTCCCATAACTTCTCTTCTCCAAATGTATTATCTTAGTTCCTGCGACATAGTATATGAATAGGGGACGGTAATCAACGGCTTAGAAAACAGGTCCTCTGATATTGACAAAAGAAGTGCTATTTGGTAATTTGACTTTTGCTAAACAGCGGAGACACTCGTATTGTGTCCGCACATTGCCCTTGTAGCTCAGTCGGCAGAGCACAACCATGGTAAGGTTGGGGTCATCGGTTCGATTCCGATCGAGGGCTTAAACGTACATGTGTATGTTCGTAAGGAGATAGATGATGGCTAGCACCAAGAAAAAAGGGCCAGTAGAAAAAATTGCTTTACAATGTTCCGAGTGTAAGCGAAGAAATTATACAACAGAGAAGAATAGACGAAACATCCCAGGGAAACTTGAGTTTAACAAATATTGTCCCTTCGATCGTAAGCACACACTTCATCGCGAGACGAAAGTAAAATAGGGGAACAATAGGCCAGTAGCTCCAATGGCTAGAGCGCTGGTCTCCAAAACCAGATGTTGTAGGTTCGAGTCCTACCTGGCCTGTTATTCCTCCAGTTACAAGGAGAAAGTGATGAAAAAATTAATGAGATACTTCAAAGAATCATACCTCGAGCTTAAAAAGGTTGTGTGGCCATCAAAAGAGGAAGTCGTTGTCTCTACGAAGGTCGTTATCATCTCAACAGCTATTTTTGCCTTTATTCTTGGGCTGGTCGACTTTTTACTGGTACAAGGTGTTGACCTCATTTTCTAGGAGAATTCATGGCAAAAGGGTGGTACGTTGTTCACACCTATTCAGGGTATGAGAACAAGATTGAAAAAATTATAAGAAAGATCATGGAAAGCGACCTGCAATTTAGCGAGGTCGTTAGTGATGTAAAAGTCCCAACTGAAGAGGTTGTGGAAGTT
Organism: Sphaerochaetaceae bacterium; assembly: GCA_041655255.1. Taxonomy (GTDB): domain Bacteria; phylum Spirochaetota; class Spirochaetia; order Sphaerochaetales; family Sphaerochaetaceae; genus JBBAFS01. Next base: position 10,556 of record JBBAFS010000014.1, on the reverse strand, counting down.
AAAGATGGAGTGAAGAAGACTGTTAAAAGAAAAATTCTCCCCTCCTATATTCTTGTTCAAATGGATCTCCCCGAGTATCAGTGGGAATATTTTTGTTCCCAGATTAAACGCATTCAAGGAGTCACAGGTTTTGTTGGCTCTGTAGCTGGTCGTAAACCAACCCCTCTCTCAAATGAGGAGCTTAAAGGGATTTTACAAAAAACTGGCGAAATAAAATCTGAACGTGTTCTTCGACCCAAGCAATCATTTAGCGAAGGTGAGCATGTGAAGATCATCGAAGGACCTTTTGAAACGTTCACCGGAACGATTGAAGAGGTAAACCTCGAGAAAGGGAAGTTAAGAGTCCTAGTTGGAATTTTTGGACGCTCAACTCCCGTTGAAGTCGATTTTCTTCAAGTTGAAAAGATCTAATTTCACTTGATGAGATTTTTTACATACTCCCCGCCAAAAATTACTTTGGCAGGTGGGAGCCTTTTCGTGGAAAAGGCGTTAATACCAACGTGGAGAGAAACCACGTAAGGAGACTATCATGGCAAAGAAGAAGGTCTCTGCAGTTATTAAATTGCAGTGTCCGGCTCAAAAGGCTACGCCTGCACCCCCAGTTGGTCCTGCATTAGGGCCTCATGGTGTCAGTGCACCCCAATTTGTTCAGCAGTTCAATGATAAGACAAAGAACTTAGAAGCTGGACTCATCATTCCTGTGGTCATCACTGTATATGCGGACCGCTCATTTTCATTCATTCTTAAAACTCCACCAGCATCGGTGTTAATTAAGAAAGCGTGTGGAATTGAACATGGTTCAGGTGTTCCACATACTCAGAAAGTTGCGAAACTCAAAAAAGACCAACTTGCTGAAATCGCTAAAACAAAACTCCCTGATCTGAATGCAAACGACTTAGAAGCTGCTATGAAGATTGTTGCTGGGACCGCCCGAAGCATGGGTGTTGAGGTGGAGGCGTAACGATGGCACGAGGAAAGAAATATAAAGAAGCTGCAAAGCACATTGATCGAACCAAGTTATACTCATTTGATGAAGCTGTTGCTTTGGTGAAGAAAGTTGCTTTTGCTAAGTTTGATGAAACTGTCGAAATCTCTCTTAATCTCTCTTTAAAGAAGAGTCAGAACGTGAGAGATACTGTCGTTCTTCCACACCAATTCTCTCAAGAGAAGCGAGTGCTCGTATTTGCTAAAGGCGAGAAAGCCCAAGAGGCTTTAGACGCTGGAGCAACATATGTTGGTGATGTCGATCTTGTTGAGAAGATTCGTGGTGGATGGATGGAGTTTGATGTGGCAGTTGCAACTCCCGATATGATGAAAGATGTTGGACGTCTTGGTCCAATTCTTGGTCGTCGTGGGTTAATGCCCAACCCTAAAACTCAGACAGTTACCTTTGATATCAAAGGGGCTCTTGCTGAATTAAAACAGGGACGAGTCGAATTCAGAAGCGACAAAACTGGTGTTGTCCACCTCGCAGTTGGCAAGGTCTCTATGGATGATGACAAAATCGTTGAGAATGCAGAAATTGTATTAGCCGAAGTTGTCCGTCGTAAACCTGCCGATGCAAAAGGTGATTTTGTAAAGAGCATTGCACTGAGCTCCACAATGGGCCCTGGTGTTATGGTCGCTGTTAAAGAGAGTTAAAGGAGAATCAATATGGCAGAATTTGAAGCCCGAAAGGCACAATACAAAGTGGATGCTGTCAAAGAGATGACCGAGGAATTCTCCAAATATGATGGTATTATTTTCACTAATTATCGAGGAATGAGCGTTCAGCAAATTACCGAACTTCGAGCTAAACTTCGTGCTCAAGAGTCGAGTTTTAGAGTTGTAAAAAACAGATTTGCTAAACTTGCCCTTCAATCACTCGATATCTCAGGTGATGAAGAGAATTTAATTGGTCCAACAGCGTTAGCTCTCACAAATGGTGAAGATGCTGCAAATGCTGTTTCAAAAGTGTTATATGAGTATGTAAAAAGCACTCCAATGGAAGTCAAAGGGGCTTACATTGATGGGAAGTATTTCGACTCAGTCGCTATTGAAGCATACAGCAAACTCCCCACACGCTTAGAGCTTATTGCATCATTTATGGGTACATTAAATGCACCCTTGTCAAAGCTTGCTCGTACATTGCAGGCTCTTGTCGATTCAAAAGAAGAATAAACACGGTATTAGTCTTCGCGATTTCGTAGACATGCTACTACCGTAGAAACCATAAGGAGAAGATAATATGGCTACTTTAACAAAAGAAGATCTGTTAGAAGCAATTGCTAACATGACAGTTATGGAGATTTCAGAACTGATTTCTGCCATGGAAGAGAAATTTGGAGTTACCGCTGCTGCTCCTGTCGCAGTTGCTGGTGCTGCTGCTGCCGCTGAGGAAGTAGAAGAGCAAACTGAGTTTGACATCATCCTCACCGGTCTTGCTGAAGGGAAAACAATTCCTGTTATTAAAGAGGTTCGAGCTATCACAGGACTTGGTCTTAAAGAAGCTAAAGACCTTGTCACAGGTGGTGGAACAATTAAAGAGGGCGTCTCTAAAGAAGAGGCAGCAACCCTTAAAGAGAAACTCGAGGCTGCAGGCGGCACGATTGAAGTTAAATAGTTCTCTCATTTGTAACTGTATACAGGCGTCAGCCTGAGGGATCAGCCATCGGATAATATCCGGTGGCCGGTCGTGTCTATTACATTCCGACGTATGTTTCTACAAACGGTTTCCGTTTTAAAGAGACATGCAGACCTTCCGGAGGGTACTACATGGTTGCCAAAGGCAATTCTATTACGAGAACCATAGTTGGAAATTATGTGAAAGAGGCTTGTGAACTACCGAATTTGGTAGGGATTCAACTCGAATCTTATGGCCGGTTTTTACACGTTGACCAACAAGGTAAAGGGGGAGAGCTCGACCCAAATAATGGTCTTGAGCAAGTCTTCCAAGCGACATTCCCCATTGAGAGTCAAAACGGTGAGATGTGTCTCCATTATCATGGATACACGATTGACTATGACAACATTAAATTCTCAGAAATTGAGTGTAAACGGAAGGGGCGCACCTATTCGGTCCCAATTAAGGCGACCGTTAGCTTAGAACTCACAAGCACGGGTGAATTACGACAACGGGAAATTTTCTTTGGAGATATCCCACTGATGACCGATCGTGGTACCTTTATTATTAACGGTGCAGAACGAGTTGTAGTCAGTCAGATTCACCGCTCCCCCGGAGTTATCTTTTCGAATGATAAAGGAGTTTACTCCTCTCGAATCATCCCTTATAGAGGGTCATGGCTTGAGTTCGAAATTGATGACAAAAAGAAAGAACTCATCTACACAAAAATTGACCGTAAGAAAAAAATCTTAGGGACACTCTTTTTGCGTGCTATTGGACTCGATAGTCGTGAAAAGATTGTTGCAAGTTTTTATAAAAGTAAGAGCGTTGAGCTTGCCAAAGATATGGAGGCAAACAACGAACTCGTTGGTGCTATCGCTTATACTGATATCTTCTCTCCTAAAGGGGGGGAAAAAGGTGCTAAGTTATTACGAGCTGGAGATGAACTCTCTCCCTCTTATATCGAAGCGTTAGTACACGAGGGTGTCTCATCCATCGAGATTATCGATGAAGAGCACCCCGAAAGTCTCCACTCTCGAATGATTATCAACTGCTTTGAGATTGAAGATGCTAAATATACCCAAGAGGGGAATGATGAGCCTCAAAAAGAGGATGTCCTTTCTCCTATTTATGCCGTCTTACAACCAGGTGAGATGATTGCAATTGAGCGAGCTGAAAAAGATCTTCCTGAGCTCTTTTTCTCCTCTCGCCGTTACGACCTTGGTAGCGTTGGACGTTATAAATTTAACAAAAAGTTTGGAACCGACGAAGAGAAAGATGATGATGAGATCGATACTGATCTTACTGTTCTTACTCCCGATGATATCGTCAACACCATGGCTTTCTTAATGAAAGTCTATATCGGGGAAGAGAACGTCGATGATATCGACCACCTCGGAAACCGAAGAGTTCGTTCAGTTGGAGAACTCCTTCAGAACCAACTCAGTGCAGCATTTGCCCGAATGGAGCGAATTGCTAGAGAACGAATGAATTTAGAGAGCAATCAAGTTAAACCACAAGACCTCATCTCAATTAAGCCTATTGTGGCTGCAATTAAAGAGTTCTTTGGTTCAAGTCAGCTCAGTCAATTCATGGACCAAGTTAACCCACTAGCTGAGTTAACTCACAAAAGAAGACTCAACGCATTAGGTCCAGGTGGACTCTCTCGTGATCGAGCGAGCTTTGAAGTTCGTGATGTTCACTACACCCACTACGGTCGTATGTGTCCTATTGAGACTCCTGAAGGACCAAACATTGGTCTTATCGTCTCATTAGCAAACTATACTAAGGTGAACAAACATGGATTTTTGGTCACCCCTTATGTAAAAGTTGTTGATGGAGTTGTCACTGATAAAGTTCGCTATCTCGATGCAAACGATGAAGAGAAATTCTTTATTGCTCAAGGGAATAGCCAAGTCGACGATAAAGGGAACTTCCTCGAAGAAGATATCCCAGTTCGCCGAAGCGGGGATTATACAACTCGCACAGCTCCTGAGGTCAAATATAAAGACGTCTCACCTATGCAAGTTATTAGTGTTGCTGCCTCGTTGATCCCTTTCTTAGAACACGACGATGCAAACCGAGCCCTGATGGGATCAAACATGCAACGCCAAGCAGTACCACTGTTGTTTCCAGAAGCTCCTTATGTAGGAACTGGAATGGAGCAAAAGTCGGCTTACGATTCAGGGGTACTCATTAAAGCAAAACGATCTGGTAAAGTAGTCTACGTCTCCTCAAACCGAATCGACATTGAAGTTGAAAATCCCGACATTGAAGGGGAGATTGACTCATACATCGTTCAAAAGTTTGAGAGGACAAACCAAGACACCTGTTTTAACCAAAAACCGATTGTAAAACTCAACGAACGTGTCCAAGCACATCAAGTCATTGCCGATGGGCCAGCTACCCACAATGGAGAGCTCGCCTTAGGAAGAAATATTTTAGTTGGCTTTGTCCCTTGGGACGGATACAACTACGAGGACGCCGTCTTAATTAGTGAGAGGGTAGTTAAAGAAGATATCTATACTTCAATTCACATCAAAGAGTTTACCACCGATATTAGAGAGACAAAACTCGGTCCAGAAAAACTGACCCGAGATATCCCTAATACCAGTGAGAAGACCTTAGAGCAACTCGATGAAGATGGTATTGTCCGTGTCGGTTCAGTCGTTCGTCCGGGTAGCATTTTAGTTGGAAAGGTGACACCAAAGTCTGAATCGGATGCAACACCAGAATTTAAATTACTCAACTCAATTTTCGGTGAGAAGGCAAAAGAAGTTCGAGACACCTCCTTGAAAGTTCCCCATGGAACTGAAGGGACTGTCATCGACATCCAACGTCTGAAACGAAGTGAAGGAGATGAGCTACCTCCTGGAGTCGATGAGATGGTAAAAGTTCTTATCGCAACGAAGAGAAAACTTCGTCAAGGAGATAAAATGGCAGGACGCCACGGTAACAAAGGTGTTGTCGCTCGCGTTCTTCCTGAAGAAGATATGCCCTACATGGCAGACGGTACTCCTTTAGATGTGTGTCTTAACCCACTTGGAGTCCCTTCTCGGATGAATATTGGGCAGTTAATGGAGACTCAATTAGGGTGGGCAGCTCATGAGTTAAACCAATGGTACTCCTCTCCTGTCTTTGAATCGGCCTCAATTGAAGAGATCGAAGAGAAGATGATAGAGGCTAAGTTACCACTTAACTCAAAGACGACTCTCTATGATGGACGAACAGGGCTTCCTTTTGTAAACCCAGTATTCGTTGGTTACACCTATTACCTAAAACTCCACCACCTCGTTGACGATAAAATGCATGCTCGTTCAACCGGTCCATACTCGCTTGTTACACAACAACCCCTTGGTGGTAAAGCCCAATTTGGTGGGCAGAGACTTGGAGAGATGGAAGTGTGGGCACTTGAGGCATACGGTGCAGCAAATACCCTTCAAGAGTTATTAACAATTAAGTCTGATGATATGAATGGAAGGGTCAAGATTTACGAGAGTATCGTGAAAGGGGAACCAGCAACCAGTGCTGGAATGCCTGAGGCCTTTAACGTTCTCGTTCAAGAAGTTCGTGGTCTAGCGTTAGACATGTCAGTGTACGACTCAAAAGGGCGACAAGTTCCCCTTACCGAGCGTGATGAAGAGCTGATTAACAAACGAACTTCGGTGAATTAAGTAGGAGCATTCGGATGAAGGATATTCAAGATTTCGATAGCATCATGATAAAACTGGCCAGCCCTGAACAGATTCGGGACTGGTCATATGGTGAAGTAAAAAAACCAGAAACAATTAACTACCGTACCTTGCGCCCAGAGCGAGATGGATTGTTCTGTGAAAAGATTTTTGGAACAACCAAAGAGTGGGAATGTTACTGTGGAAAGTTTAAATCGATTCGATATAAAGGAGTTATCTGTGACCGTTGTGGTGTAGAAGTAACTCACTTTAAAGTTCGTCGTGAACGGATGGGTCATATCGATTTAGCAACACCAGTGAGCCACATATGGTACTACCGCTCAGTCCCCTCACGAATGAGCCTTCTGCTCGATATCCCGAGAACGGCGCTTCAGTCGATTCTCTACTATGAAAAATATGTCGTAGTAAATGCAGGAGAGACCGAGTTAAAGTACAAACAACTTCTTACCGAAGATGAGTATTACCAAGCTCGTGAACAATTTGGGGAAGCTTTCCAAGCAATGATGGGTGCAGAAGCAGTTAAATTGCTTTTGGAGAACCTCGATCTAGAGGCACTTTCAGGTGAGCTTAGAGAGCAGATGATTGCAAAAGGGGAGAAGACCGACCGAAGATTGTTAAAACGAATTGAGGTAGTAGAAAACTTCCGAGATAGTGGAAACCGTCCTGAGTGGATGGTATTAACAGTTATTCCTGTCATTCCTCCTGAGTTGCGACCTATGGTTCAACTCGATGGTGGCCGTTTTGCTACAAGTGACCTCAACGATTTGTATCGAAGAGTCATTAACCGAAACAACCGCCTTACTCGATTAATGAGCCTCCACGCTCCAGATATTATTATTAGAAACGAAAAGAGAATGCTTCAAGAAGCAGTCGATGCTCTTTTTGACAACTCAAAGAAAAAGAGAGTTGTTAAAGGGGCTTCAAATAGACCCTTAAAATCTCTTTCCGATATGCTTAAAGGAAAACAAGGACGCTTTAGACAAAACCTTCTTGGTAAGCGAGTCGACTACAGTGGTCGATCAGTTATTGTCGTTGGACCTGAACTGCGCTTACACCAGTGCGGACTTCCTTCAAAGATGGCCCTAGAGTTATACAAACCATTTATTATGAAACGCCTTGTTCAAAAGGGTATTGTCTACAATATTAAAAAGGCAAAAACGTTAGTTGAACAAGAGACAGCTGAAGTATGGGCGATCCTAGACGATGTCGTCAAAGAACACCCAGTGCTCTTAAACCGAGCTCCAACACTTCACCGTCTTGGAATTCAAGCTTTCGAGCCTGTCTTAATTGATGGAAAAGCGATTAAACTCCACCCCTTAGTATGTCATGCCTATAACGCAGACTTCGATGGGGACCAAATGGCTGTCCACGTTCCACTTACCCAAGCTGCTCAAATTGAGTGTTGGACACTGATGCTCAGTGCAAACAACCTTCTTGATCCTGCAAACGGTAAGCCGATTGTATTCCCATCACAAGATATGGTGTTAGGAATTAACTACCTTACCCGAGAGATGGAAGATGCAGTTGGAACTGGGAAGTTTTACGACAATTTAGCCGAAATTGAGTTGGCTATTGATGTTGGCGCTCTTTCGTATAACGCCCGTATCACATATCGATTAGAAGATGGTTCAAAAGTTGAAACTACTGCAGGTCGAGTAATCTTTAACTCCCACATGCCTAAAGAGATTCCATTCCAAAATCTCTGTTTTGGTGATAAAGAATTAAAGGATCTTGTTGGTGAGGTGATTCAGAATCAAAGAACCTCAGTAGCAGTAAGCATGCTCGACTCAATTAAAGATATCGGCTTTAAATACGCAACGCTCTTTGGGGCAACGATTGGATTATCCGATATGATTATCCCCGAGGCAAAAGCCGAATTAGTTGCTCTTGCTGATCAACAACAAAACGAGATTCGTGAGCAGTACCGTCAAGGACATATTACCCATGACGAACGTTATAACCGCGTTGTTGAGATTTGGAGTAAAACGACTGAAGATATCTCAAATTCCTTAATGGAAGAGCTGAGAACCAGTCAAAAAGGGTTTAACCCCTTATACCTCATGGCAGATAGTGGAGCTCGTGGATCGAAGACTCAGATTCGTCAGCTTGGAGGAATGAGAGGCTTGATGGCAAAACCATCAGGAGATATTATCGAGTTCCCCATTCGCTCTAACTTTAAAGAGGGCCTTTCGATTATCGAGTTCTTTATCTCGACAAACGGAGCACGTAAAGGACTTGCCGATACCGCTTTGAAAACTGCTGAAGCAGGATACTTAACTCGTCGTTTAGTCGATATCGCCCAAGATGTCGTGGTAAACGAAGATGATTGTGGAACGATTAACGGTATTGAACGAATGGCCATGAAAGATGGTGAAGATATCGTTGAGCCACTCAGTGAGAGAATTATTGGTCGTTATACCTTAGAGAAGGTAAAACACCCCATTACAGGAGAATTAATTCTCGATGTAAATACTGAAATCACTGCAGCAAAAGCTCATGAGATTGAAGATGCAGGGATTGAGTCGGTATTAATTCGAACCGTCTTAACATGTGAAGCTCACCACGGTGTGTGTCGAAAATGTTATGGCCGTAACTTAGCGACCAACCGACCTGTCGATATTGGTGAAGCTGTTGGTATTATTGCAGCACAATCAATTGGACAACCTGGAACACAGTTAACGATGAGAACTTTCCACATTGGTGGAACAGCAACAAGTGGTTCTGAAGAGAATAGAATCTCATTTAATCACCCCGTTATAGTTAATAGTATTAGCGGTTCTCGCATTGAAACCAGTGAAGGGGTAAAACTCTTTACCCGTAAAGGGCACCTCTACTATTCACGAGTGTTAGCTGAAGTTGCAACACAATCAACAGATACCATGCTTGTTGAAGATGGCTCTCGCGTATTTGCAGGTTCACCTTTATATGAGACAGCAAAAGGGAAAGTTGTAAACAGCGATAAAATTGGAATCGTACGTCATGTAGATACACGCCTCTTTATTGTTGCACAGGAGCAGAGTGTCGATATTCCAAACGGATCTGAGATGAAAGTAGAAGTCGATGAGTATGTCTCGGAAAACACCTCAATTGCTCTGTTTGACCCCTTTAGTGAACCTATTATTGCCGAGTTCGATGGTACTGTTGAATTCGTCGACATTAAGTTAGGTACGACCTTGAAAGAGGAGATTAACGTTGAAACTGGCGGTATTGAGAAGAAAATTACCGATCACATCAGTGAAACACTTCAACCTCGCTTACAAATTGTCGATGAAGAGGGAGAAGTGTTAACAACCTACTTCCTCCCTGCTGCAAGTTACCTCAGTGTAGAAAATGGCAAAAAGGTCAAAAAAGGGAGAATATTAGCTAAACTCTTAAAAGAGAATATTAAAACAAAAGATATTACCGGTGGTCTTCCCCGAGTTGGAGAGCTCTTTGAAGCTCGCCGACCAAAGAATCCTGCTGTATTAGCCCAAGTAACAGGAGTAGTCCGTTTTGGAACTGTTGTGAAAGGGAAACGAGTAGTATTTGTTGATGACGATTTTGGTCGAGAGTACAAACACCTCGTTCCCATGGGTAAACACCTCTTAGTTCGTGATGGAGATCATGTCCAAGCCGCAGAAATGCTCAGTGATGGACCTACTGATCCACACGATATCCTTGAGATTCTTGGAGAGAATGCACTTCAGTCGTTCCTCTTAGATGAAGTTCAAGAGGTCTATCGACTTCAAGGAGTAGATATCAACGACAAACACCTTGGTGTTGTGGTTCGACAGATGCTCAGAAAAGTTGAGATTATCCACGTTGGAGATACCAGTTTCATCCAAGGTCAGCAAGTCGACAAATACCGATTCCACGAAGAAAATGGGCGAGTAATTAAAGAGGGTGGACAACCTGCAGATGCACGGCCCATGCTCTTAGGAATTACCCGAGCTTCGTTGAGTATCGACTCATTTGTCTCAGCTGCCTCCTTCCAAGAAACAACGAAGGTATTGACAAATGCAGCAATTGCTGGTAGTAGAGATGTGCTTAGGGGTCTAAAAGAGAACGTCATTATCGGTCATCTCATTCCTGCAGGTACAGGAATGAAGAGATACCGAGACATCCAAGTAAAAGATGAGAATCAAATTGATCTTGGCGAAAGGGTTCAATCATTGATGGGTTCTCGCCGTGCGATGTACGACGATTCTTCTTTAGAAGAGATTGAAGAAATCATGTCCGAAGGTGAGATTTACGACACTTCAGAGGAAGATTAACCTCCTCTG
>JBBAFS010000013.1:0-28371 GCA_041655255.1 Sphaerochaetaceae bacterium | reverse complement strand
GCACAAGTGCCGGACATCTTATTAAACTTAAGTTTCTCCTTGGCAATATTAAAACGATAGCTGTGCTATTCGTTAGAAATTGACTTGGAAGCCCTTACACCACTATAAAACTCACGTTTTACAGATTGTAGAACTTACAATAACTTCTCTCTTTCCTTCGCTTATCAATGTCATAAATCAGGTGAGGAATCCCAAGCTTTTTGGGCCCTCGGTTTGGCTCTAGGCCTAGCATCGCATCTTTGCGTGCTCAACTACGATACACGATGCGCTAGGCAGTGTCAAGGTGAAATCCTCATTTACTGAGGTAGCAACCTTGAAACATGAACCGAAGAGGATAGTACCCATTTTATAACTTCTCGTCTAGTAGTTTTTATAAAAAGTGTAAAAATTTTCTAAAATTATTTTTAGGGGCGACAAAGATTCCCTTTTTTGATACATTCGCCCTAGAGAGTTACAAAAGAGGGATGTGATGAACTTAGTTTTCTTGGGGCCTCCTGGATCGGGAAAAGGAACAGTAGCACAGTTAGCTAAAGAGCGAATGAATGTCGTTCATATATCTACTGGTCGTCTTTTCAGGACGATTGCTGAAGAACCAACTACTCAAGGTCGATTAATGAAAGATTTGTTAGCTCATGGTGATTTAGTACCTGATGAACTAACAATTGAGGTAGTAAAACAAACATTACAACAACCAGAGATGGCACAAGGGTATATCCTTGATGGATTTCCACGCACCCTCGCTCAAGCTCAAGCTCTTGCTACATTAGCAGACATTGATCATGTCATTTATCTCAATATTGGAGAGGATGAGGTTCTTAAGCGTCTGAGTGGACGCCGTACAGCCCCTTCTAGTGGTCGAGTGTACCACATCATCTACAACCCTCCACGTGTTGATGGAATTGATGATGAAACTGGTGAACCTTTAGTTCAAAGAGATGATGATACCCACGATGCCATATTACATCGTCTTGAAATCTACGAAAAACAGACTGAGCCGTTAATCGACTTCTATAAAGAGTTAGGATTATTAAGAACTATTGATGGTCATGGAACCCCAGATGAAGTCTATGAGCGTCTAATTAAGACTGTCGGCTAATAACAACCACTTTTTCCCATCACCTTTTTCACTGAGTTGCTCTAGTGATGCCAAAGTTTTTAAAGAAGAAGCACTGTATTGTTGTAGTTCAACTTTTTCATACGCTAATTCATATGCTTGTTCATACAGTTCTTTTTCAGTGTAATAATCGATTAAGAGCTGACGAGATGTATCATCTAAAGGATCAACTTCAAGTAGTGTATGCCAAGAGGCGACGGCAAGTTCATTTTTTTCAGACTCTACAGCTAAGGAGCCGATAGCTTTTAATACTCGTATGTGACGGTGGTCAAAATATTCATCCATTGCTTGTAAAATCTCTAAAGAGTCGTCTATCTGCCCACTTTCTGCTAATAATAGTGCATAGTTATATCCTATCTTCTCTTCAAAGGGATAGGTGGCATAGAGCCCACTGTAATAGGTAACAGCTTCACTAAGGGCTAACGACTCTCCAGCAGCTAACAGAGAGTTTATTTTCCCCTCTGATAAAGTGGTGGTGGCACAACTAATAGTACATACGAGTATAAGAGTAGTTAGTATATAGAGTGTCTTGTTTGGTTTGATTATGACTCTCCAAAGAAATTGTTATTCTCTCCCAACACTCGTTGTTCAATAGCTTTGACTTGGGAGCGATATAAGTTTGTGATATTTGAACCGTAATCAGCCATTAATTGAATCATGTTTCTTGGATTTTGATCACTATCGGTACCATTAAGACGATCACCTGCATCTCCAAGACCGGGAAGAATATAGGCTTTATCGTTTAACACTGGGTCCATCCACAGTGTATAGACTTCTGCTTTCTCCAATGCCCTAACAACTCGTAAGGCCCCTTTAAGGGCACTGATGACTGTAATAAATCGAATAGAGCGAACTTCAATACCTTGCTCCAATAGATAATTCACAATGGTGACTAGTGATCCTCCAGTAGCATTCATGGGGTCTGCAAAAATCAGGTCTTTGCCATGAAGTTCAGAAAGATCGAAAAAAGAGCGATCTAAATCGAGAATGTAATCCATGTTTTTCTCATTTTTACTATCGTCTCGTTTAATTCTAAAGAGGGCAAACGGGGTAACAAACCCATCTGAACTATACTCTTGAATCTCTTTACTCATAATCATAGATGGAAGGAGTGCCCCTCGAAGCATGACGCACATCACACTATTTTCTATGAGGTTATCAACATTTGGTATTTTATGAACTGCGTAGTTACGAACAGGAAATGTAACTGGTGTTTGTGTCACAATACTTCTTTTATGGGGAAGGACTGTATCGGTATAGACATGGGCAAATAACAATTCGTATGCCCTTTGCACATAGTAAAGAAACTCAGCATTACTTGTGTGTGGATTACGTAACTTAGAGACCAAGCGACTAGCAGCTCCATGTTGCTCTTTTGGTGTCTCAAAGGAGTAGACGTGAATACGCTCCTCTTTTGCAACGACTTTCTTTAAAAAACGACCCACGTTTTCAAAAACGGGGGTTAGTTCTTCTTGTGCTAAAAGGGCCTCTTGTTCACTCCCCTCTTCTATACGATGAAACAGCGTATCTGCTTCTGAATACATCTCATTGACTTGCTCTAATATCTTTTGATCTTGCTCGGTGAGATATCCATCTAAATCGGCTGCGTGTAATACTACTTTATTCACAAGTACTCTCCATCTACGTAACTTTCATGAGTGTATCGTAACTGTGAGTTTTCTACAATAAAGGATATTCTAATTAACAGGTTACTTTCACAAGTAGAAGTAATCTACTATTCGAGCAACATTATTTTCAAGGATGGGTTTTAATATTGTTGATGTTATACGGAGAGGAGTCTTACTCCCCTCCGTATAACATCGATGATTATATCAAAAATGCTTTATGTGTAGCTTATTTAATATAATCGTTATAAATCATCACTTTAGTACGACCGACAGAACTTCCTTTGAAGAATTCAAATCCTTTTTCAAACTCGCTCAAGGGGAATCGATGACTGATTAGTGGGCTGAAATCGACAATCTTTTTATCTAACATATCAATGATAGTTCCAAAACTACGCATATCAGGGAATACCCCTACAACTTTAATACTATCAATATAAATATCGTAGGGACTGATATTTATTTTTGCTTGTGTGGGAGCTACACCAAAGAAAATAACCGTTCCTTCTCGATCTACAACAGTAAAGCCACGTTCAATCACCGAAGGGACACCAGTACAGTCAACTACAACGTCATATTTCTTTTTGATGACATCATAATAGGAGTCTTTCGCATCCTTAGTATTAAATACTGAATCTGCGCCTAAGGATTGTGCAAACGCAAGTTTGTCATCATCCACATCAATCATATCAAGAACGAGTGGATTACGAGAGCGCAGAAGCGTTAACCATAAAAGTCCAATTGAGCCCGCACCCATGATGAGTACACGCTTATCAAAGTATTCTGGGACTTGTCTAATACCACAGTATACACATGCTGCTGGTTCTAATAAAGCTCCAACATCGTATGATATTGATTCAGGTAAGTGGTGAAGACAATCTTTTCTCACTTTGATGTATTCAGCAAAGGCTCCATCTACACTCGTTCCAATAGAATCCCAATCAAGACAAATTCTATTTGACCCCTTTCGACAATTTTCACAGGAGTGACAATAAATCTCTGGGCTCACTGTGACTCTGTCTCCAATTTTGAAGTTCTTTACTTTACTACCCAGTTCAACAATATCACCTGAGAATTCATGTCCTAGAATTAATGGAAGATATTGTGGCATGAAATCACCTTCATAAGCATGAATATCTGTTCCACATAATCCGCATGATTGTACTCTAACCAATGCTTCATCTTCAGCAATTTTTGGAATAGGTACATCTTTTAACGATAAATCTTTTGTGCCTGATAGCACAGCTGCTTTCATACTCACAGCGAGCCTCCTTCTACATTTATTTACTTAATTCCACCCATCGACATTCCTCTTACTAGGAATTTACGGGCAAATAAAGTGAATACTAAAATAGGTAAAATTGCGATGATACCTGCAGCACACATTTGTCCCCAAAACATTCCATGGGGAGTTAAAAATTGAGCTACGGCAACACTTACTAACCTTGTCTTTGAGCTTGTCAGCACCAAAGCATACATAAAGTCGTTCCATGACAAAATAAAAGAGAAAATCACTGTCGAAACTAAACCAGATCGTGCCATTGGTAATGTAATGAGAAGAAATGTCTGAGTGTTCGAACAGCCATCAATCAATGCACTCTCTTCAATTTCTGCTGGAATTTCTTCGAAAAAGCCTCTCATCAACCAAACGGTAAATGCAAGGATAAAGGTTATGTGTGTAATAATAATTGTCGTGTATCGATCAAGCATTCCAAGGCGAGCAAAGACAACATAAAGAGGAATACTTAATACAATAGGTGGCAGGATATATGCCACAAATACTCCAACAAAAATAATTGAGTTTATTTTTAATTTTGAACGTGCTAAGGCATATGCCATTGGAACCCCTAATAACAGAGCTATTCCGGTAGCAGAAAAACACGTAATAAGGCTGTTGCCAATAAAACCAATAAACCCTTTATCAAAAAGTACAATTAAATAGTTTTTTATTGATGGAGAGAAAATATATTTGGGTGGGAGCCTCCACGCATCTAAGTCAGTTTTAATCGATGTGAGAAACGTCCAAATAATAGGGAAAATGAACAACAGAACAATTATGACGAGGAGGATATTTTCTGAGTTTTTCTTAATAAAAGTTTTCAATAGATGTCCTCCTTAACGCTGAGTGTCCTTAACACAACAATGCTCAAAAGAATTATGAAAATAAGAATTATAAAGACAAGGGCAGAACCTCTCCCCATCTGAAAGTATCTAAAGTTAATTCGATATGAGAGGTAATTCAGAGTTTCAGAGGCTGTCCCTGGTCCTCCCTCTGTCATTACGAACAGTTTATCAAACTCTTTCACCGCATCAGCGATTCGTAACATCAAAGAGACCCTAATCACTGGTTTTAGCAGAGGAAGCATTATGTGTATCAGTGTATCTAATTGCGAAGCGCCATCGACTTTGGCAGCTTCAAATGGTTCTTGTGGAAGAGTAATCATACCTGAAAGAAGCATTAAAGCCAAAAAGGGCGTCCATTGCCAAATATCTGCGGCAATAACTGACCCTAAAGCCGTTTTTACATTACCTAACAGTGCAATATTTTTAAATAAACCTACCTTATTCAACAGGTAAGTGAAATACCCAAATTCAGTATTAAGCATATATCTGAAAATAAGCCCTACTACTACTGGTGAAATAACAGATGGTAAAATAAAGAGCGACATCAAAGGACTATTTTCTTTTGATATCCTATAAAACAAGAGAGCAATTAAAAGACCCAAGAAAAATTCGGATGCCACGGCAACTACTGTATAGACAACAGTATGCCAAATTGATTCCCAAAAGAGTGAATCAGTGAAGATATCTGCATAGTTTTTAAGACCAATCCACGATTTAGCACTTGGTCTAGTAAAATTGTAACTTTGTAAGCTCATAACAAAAGTTGAAATGATAGGGGCTAGGATCACTATAATAAGGAAAATAGTTCCCGGTATCATTAACTTTATGTAATAGCTGTTTTTTTTCAAGACTGACATACATACCTACTTACTCTAAAATGGGCTTGCCTTTATTGCTAAAGGCAAGCTCTCATTCTGTGTTATACGAAAATAATGCTAATGAGCATCTCTCATGATTTTCACCCACTCTGCTTGGGCTTTATCTAAAGCTGCTTTAGCACTCTTCTCACCCGAAATAGCGGCTGAAAGCTCAATTGAAAGAGCATCATTCAGTTCGAAGAACTCAGGTATCTTCATTGGTGTAATCGTGATGTCATAGGTATCTTTGAGAGCATCAAAATACCTGTATTCATTTGTTGCAAACTCTGGTGCATCAAGAACGGATAATCTTGTTGGAGTAGCACCTACAACTGCTAAACGTGCTTGCATTTCAGCACTGGTTGCCCAGTTGATAAATTGGAATGCAGCTCTCTTTTCAGCATCACTCACATCAGCGTTAATACCGAGGTTGATAGTTCCTGCAGGAGACCCCTGTCCACCAGGGCCAGCTGGAACAGCGGTAAAGTTCCACAATCCTGCAACAGTGCTACTATCGGAATCTTTGAGAGTTGGAAGCCAGTCGGTAAAGAGTAAACCTGCTCCTGCATTTCCTTGCAAGAATTCTGTTGCTGCTTCTTCCCAGCCAAAACTTGAAACACCACGAGGTGCATTTTTCGAAAGTTCAATCATATACTCAAGAGCCTTAACGGCTTCAGGTGTATTGACAGTTGGATTCATATTTGAGTCAAAGAAAGAGGCTCCATAACCATACATGTAAGGCATATATTCGTAGAATACAGGTTGCCCTCTTTTACCCATCATGGTAACTCCATAGACTCCAGGCTCTTTCAAATTAAGCATTCTTGCATTATCTAGGTGCTCTTGAAGTGATTTTGGTTCAGATAGACCATATTTTTGGTATAGATCTTCTCTGTAAGCAATCACCAATAGACATCCCTCAAATGGCAATCCAAGAGTTTTTCCATTAATTCTTACTGTTTCATCTAAAAATGGTTTTGAGAAATCATCTAAATTAAATCCTTTACCAAGAACTGGGTCATTGATGTATTTAGAAATATCTTCAAACTCATCCTCAAAGCGGCCTAACCACGTAGGTTCCATCCAGAAAGCAGCATACTGTTTTGTGTTTGTTGTTGTATCAATTGTCACTTTCTGAACAAGACTATCGTAGGGCATGAGATCCGCTACAACCTTGATTCCAGTTTCTGCCTCGAACTCTGGAATTAATGAAACGAGGTAGTCCATTGTTGGAGTCGACTGAGTAGCAAAGTTAATTGTAATTTGCTTTTCAGAAGATCCCTTTGCAACCACTAGTGATAGAGCACATAGTGCAACCATCAAAATTACTAGTAATCTTTTCATCCTTTTCCTCCTCCTAAAATGTAGGAAACTAACTTATATAATGCTGGATTAGTTTTCCAAGCATCCAAACAAACTGTTATCAATGTCCACTAACCTCCTTATCCGATGTATCTAGTAAAGAACGATTAGCAACAGAATCCCTTTCAACAATCGTTGTGCAAATAAGCATCTTGTGGTAGTGAATGGGTTCGTTATTAATCAGTTGTACTAGTCGTTGTACAGCAACCAAACCCAAAGACTCTCGATCAACATGGACTGTTGTCAGAGAGGGCACCATATCTTTTGAAAGATCGACGTCATCGAAGCCAATAAAGCTAATATCTTCAGGAATATCGAGTCCAAAATCTTTTGCGGCGCGCATTGCTCCTATTGTTACGACATCATTAGCACCAATAAATGCTGAAGGAACTTCACTATGTTCTTTAAGGAATTTCATCATTGCTTGATACGAGCTCAACATGTTCAAGTTGCAACTTAAAACAGTCTCTTCACATAAGGGAACTTCAAATAATTCCAATCCACGCTTAAAGCCTGTAAGTCGGTCAGCACAATCAATATCTTGAAGATCTCCTTCTAGATATCCAATTTGCTTATGGCCATGTTCTACAAGGAACTTCACTGCATTCATAATTCCATTACTATTGTCAGGTAGCACCGCATTTGTATTTTCCAAGGGCAAATATGAGTCGACTAAGACAATCGGGATATTATTTTCGTTAAATATTGGAATAAGGGTCTCAATATAAGAACTGGTCATCAAAATACCAGCTATATCCTTTAAATCAACTTTGCTAAACAAGTTTTTAGCATCTGCAATTGTAGTGAAATGAAATTCAAATCCTTTTTTAATCACTTCCTCTTCAATAACTTGGATAAGCGGGTTATAGAAGTTAGAGGTGAATAGAAAATACTTTTTATCTATTATGTAGTAGATCTTTTTCTTAAGAGATCTGTTTTTCACATAATTTTTCTCTCGGACAAACTCAAATACTCTTGTTCTTGTTTCGATAGAGATATGTGGATCATTCTTCAAGGCTCTGGAGACAGTAGAAACACTGATACCTAATTCAGCCGCTATATCTTTCATTCTTAAAGCCATGGAAGAGTATCCCCCTTTTCCGTATTAAAGAGATGTGTGTAGAGCTTATTGAAAGCATCAAACTTCTTCTCATAGTAAGGTTGATGCTGAGGCTTATAGGTGTGCGATCGCTCTACACTCATCTTAATTGCTTGTTCTACACTTGTGTACCAATGTGTTGCTACAGCCCCCATCATTGCAGCTCCTAGAGTTGTTGATTCTGGGTTTTTAAAAGTAACAACTGGTTTATCGATGATATCGGCAAGTAGTTGACAGAAGAATGGAGAATTAGCAGCTCCGCCAATAGCTAAAATTTCTGTTATTTCGGAAGTTTGTCTTTCGAGGTGGTTAATACTTTTCCGGATGAGAAAACAATTTGACTCCATGATGGATCTAGCAAATTGAACAGGTCCATCAGTGACATCAAAACCAAAAAAAACCCCTTTCGCAAGTGCGTTATATTCGGGCGGGTTTAGACCTAAGATATATGGAAGAAAGATAATATCATTCTCATTTCCTAATTGTGACTCAACTGCTAAATCTAAATCTGGTAATTCAATATGAGGGGTGAAGTTGTCATGGAACCATTGGATTCCTACCCCTCCACTATCAATCACAAATAATTGGATAATCGAGTGAGGAAAAGCACCTGAATGACATTCGATTTGTGCATTTTCCTTCTCAAAAGAAGAGATGTTAATAGCCATAGCATTGACAGTGCCAAGGCTCATGGTAACCTTACCTTTTTGAATATTTCCTGTTCCGATCATCCCAGCAACATGATCAAGAGCACCTATACACACCATTGTTTGAGAGGAAAAGGAGAGCTCCTTAGAGACGTCAGGTAACAAGGGACCAACAATAGCACCTGCTTCTGCGAATTCAGGGAACACCGATTTATCAAGCCCAATAAAATCTAGCATCTCGTCCCACAAAGTTCGTTTAGTGAGATTCATCATTCCTGAAAAACTAAAAACACTGTATTCTGTGACAAACGCTTCAGTTAAGTGATACGTTACATAATCTTTAAGCATGAACACTTTACGGATTCTCTTAAATAATTCAGGTTTATGTTCTCTTATCCATAATAATTTTGTAACGGGCCAAGTGGTAGAAACTTCGGGCAGACCGGTAGTTTTATACCAGACATCTTGAAAAACCTTTGAAATTGAAGAGACTTGCTTCTCACTTCTATTATCCTTCCATGATATTCCTGGGCTTAAAACTGTCCCTTGGTCATCGGTAATTACAAAAGATTCTGCTTGTCCGGTAAGCGCAATGAGAGAAACGTGTAAAGGGTCAATATTGGAATCCGATAAAACCTGACTCATCCCTTTTTTACAGTCTTCCACATACACATGAGGATCGAATTCAACAAACTTATCACTTTCAAGGTAAGTTACTGGCATACGATGTTGAGCAATTTGCTTCATAGATTGGTTGAATAGTGCGAATTTAAAATTGGTAGTGCCTAAATCAACAGCTAATATATACTTGTCCATTACTTCTCCAACCAATTAGCCCATATAAACGCCACCAGTAACATTGATGGCATTTCCTGTAATAAAGTCAGCTCCAGAAGAACTGAGAAAAAGAACCACTTTAGAGACATCTTCAGGTGTTTCAAGTCTCCCCAATGGTGTCATGTTCACATAATTATCAATGACAGCTTGTGGTTCCCAACCACGCAATTTTGCTTCCCACTGAACCTCACGAGCTTGCATATCTGTTTTTACAAAAGCAGGACAGACACAGTTAACATTTATTTTATGAGGAGCCAGCTCCAAAGCAAATCCTTGAGTAAATCCTACTACTGCAAATTTAGAAGCGTTGTAATGCGCTTGCCACATCGCACCAACTTTACCAGCCAATGAGGCAATACTTACAATTTTCCCCTGTTTATTGTGTTTAATCATTTGCTGAGCGACAAATTTACTACAAATGAATACTCCCTTTGCATTGACATCCATAACAAAGTCCCAATCAGATTCAGTCAAATCAACGGTATAAATCATTTGGGAAACACCAGCACAATTAATGAGTAGATCTAAACAGCCATACTCTTTTTCAATGGAGGAAACTGATGTCTCCACATCATCCCAGCGTGTCACATCCATGAGCATTGGGATAAATTTACCATTTGTATTTCGATTCCATTTTTCAGATAGTTCATTCAAAACATCTTTGTTTACATCAGTACCAAATACGGTTGAACCATTGGCTAGAAAGTCTTCAACAATTCTTGACCCAATGCCTCCACACACGCCAGTAATCATCACCAATTTCCCTGAAAACTCTTCATACTTCATGGTAACCTCCTACCATTTTTATCTGACTAATTAAAATTCTAACCCACCAAATACCATCTGTCAACAAATTTAAATTAAATATGCAAATATTTAAATTTACCAGCTTTTTATTTTAATTTATTTTAAATTTATTTTTGATTTTCTAGAAATAAGTTGCTATATACTCTTTTTACATAAAGAGTTAAGATGATTTTATTTTATGCAAATTGAAGTTAAATAGTTAATAATCCATTATAATGAGCAACCATTTTTATTTAGAATTTATTGCTTAAATATAAAAAAACACCTATTCATTATTGAATTGTGAGAATAGGTGTTGCCTGAGTAAGGTGATACTTACATCTTCTAATCTACTTTAGGCAATAGCCTTAAAGAGTTTTTTAATAGTGTTAGTTTGATGACTGTATGTTCCTCAAATAATCCGTGCTCTCTATAACGATAATCTATCATCTTGATGCGCTCATTTGAGACTTCCAATTCATATTCGATAACTTGGCCTAAATATGTATAAGAGATAACTGTAGCAGTTAAGTCTCCCTCTTTTTTGTCAATAGACGTTGCCTCTGGACGAAGCATACATACAAACTCTGAGACTCCTTCAGACAACCGAGGAACTGGAAGATCTAATTCTTCTCCTAGTACTTTTGCTTTCCATGTCGTTTTACCCTTTTTGATAATCTCAGCGGTAACAAAGTTTGCACTTCCCATAAAATCTGCAACAAAAGCATTGTCAGGGTCATTATATATTGTTGTAGCAGTTCCAGTTTGTTCGATCTTTCCTTCGTTCATAATCACTACATGGTCGCTAATGGCCATTGCCTCAACTTGGTCGTGAGTGACATAAAGACTAGTAATCCCTACTCTTTGTTGGATATTTCTCAGTTCATCTCTCATGTATTCTCTTAATTTAGCGTCAAGGTTTGATAAAGGTTCATCAAACAGTAAAATTAAAGGCTCAGTGACTACAGCTCTAGCCAAAGCAACACGTTGCTGCTGGCCTCCAGATAACTGGTTTGGCATTCTACGGCCAAATTCTTGAATCTGCATTAAGGACATAACTGAAGAGACGCGATCTTTAATCTCCTCTTCAGGAAGCTTCTTTAAACGTAGCCCATACGCAATGTTCTCATGTACGGACATATGAGGGAAAAGTGCATAACTTTGAAACATCATCCCCACATTCCTTTTATTGGGAGGTATATGTGAGACCTCTTTATCTCCAATATAAATATTTCCTGCAGTTGGAATTTCAAAACCAGCCAACATCCTTAAGATAGTAGTTTTACCACAACCTGAAGGTCCCAATAAAGTCACCATCGCTCCGGCTGGCACTTCTAAATTAATGTGGTCTACAGCAAAAAATTCTTCGTTCTTCCCATATACTGGAAATGCTTTTGCCAAATTCTCTAATCGGACTCCAATAGCTTTATCTTTATTCATCAATATGTCCTCTCCCAAAACTACGTTTATCTATTCTATTCATAAGCAAATCAAGAACTTGGAAAGCGATTAACACAATGACCATAAGAATGACACAAAAGGCACACGCTCTACCAAAACTGCTTTGTTCAACTTCTGACAATATGGAGACTGTGAGTAACTTCCATCGCACCGAGATTAAGAAAATGATTGCACTAATTGATGTCATTGCTCGAACAAAAGCATTGAGAAGTCCTGAAAAAAGGGCACTTTTCATCAATGGCAAAGAAATTTTTGTGAAAGTTTTATAGTTATTAGCGCCTAATATAGTGGAAGCTTCCTCTATTGCCGGATCTATCTGCCTAAGACTATTAGTGCCAGTTTCAACACCTATAGGTAAGTTTCTAAACATAAGAGCAACTACGATAATGAACCCAGTTCCAGTCAGCACAATGGGACCTGTATTAAAGGCAAAAATATATCCAATTCCAAGAACGATTCCTGGAACAGCAAATGGAATAAGGGTTGCAAATTCCATTAATTTTTTTCCAAAGAATTCTTTTCTAACAAGAAGGTAAGCAATTATTAATCCAAAGATTGCTGTGATTGGTGCACAAATGAGAGAGAGAATAAGAGTATCTTGAATAGGCTTTTTCCCTCGTTGAAAAGCATATATATAGTTTGTTAGAGAGAATTGCATATTAACTCCCCATGTTTTAACAAAAGATATCCACACTACTGTTCCATAAAACATGAGAATTATGAGAGTCACAAATGTACACAATGCAAATAGTGGTCGTGTTATGTGTTTTTCCTCAATAAGGATGTATCCACCTACTGGCTTTCCAGTAACTGTTACAAAAGACCTTCTCGCTACCCAGTATTTCTGTATAAAGAAGGCGAGCATTGCTGGTACTAAAATCGACAGTGCCATGAATGCTCCAGTGTTAAGGTTATAAAGGCCGGTGATTTGCAAATACGCTTGTGTTGCTAACACATTATAATCGCCCCCAAGAACTTGAGGTGTTCCAAAGTCACTAATCGATTTGGCAAAAACGATGAGAAAGGAACTTAATATTCCTGGAATAGTTAACGGAAATGTGACACTTTTGAACACTTGCCATCTTGATGCTCCCAAAGAACGAGATGCATTTTCAACAGATCCATCAATCGCTTCTAACAACCCACGAAGGTTTAAATATGCTAAAGGGAACAAAGCCAACGTCTGATCCACAACCATACTTGTTAGACCATAGACGTTATTATTTTCAATTCCTAAAATTTGCCTCGTTATTACCCCAGAGCGACCAAATAAAATAATAATTGCTAAAGCGATTACAAAGGGTGGCGATAAAATGGGGAGTAATGCAATAGTATGGAAAAACTTTTTAAACTTGATGTTAGTTCGCGTAATAGTAAAGGCGAACAAAAACCCAACCATTGTTGCAGTAACAGCAACAATACACCCCATCACAATACTATTTATAAGTGAGGACATGAAATGGAGGCTGGTAACCGCTGATCGTGCTGTATCCATGGAAAAGTTTCCATTTTGATCAACCATTGTTGTCATAAGAACTTTGTAAATTGGATAGAGGCAAAAATATATGAGAATGAACAAGGTACCAATTATTGTAAGAAAAAGACCTGGCTGACTTATCAACATCCGCAGCTCCGCTCTTTTCTGATGAATTTTTCCTTGAAAAGCACCTACACTTACAGCCAAAATAATACCTCCATCGATAAGCATGGCCGCTTCAGTTACACTGTTGCGGCCACATATTATTTATTTCCACATGGCCCTGTTAAAGAACATTTTCTTTACTTCTTACTTGCCTCTCAAAGCGATCGATAAGCATTACTTTATTGGCAGAAGACCAATCGTTATCAAGATCAACAAGTTTAATATCAGCAAAAGGTGTATAACTAGCTGGAATACTAATATCGTTATTCAATGGTGTGCGATAGAGAGTCTCGGCCCATAGTCTTTGGGATTTCTCACCTAAGATCCAGTCTAAGAACTCTTGAGCAGTCTCTAACTCACGAGCAGGTCCACCTTTAATAAGTGCTGCACATGAAATTTCATATCCTGTACCTTCTGAAGGATAGGTAATTTGAAGAGGATACCCACTTGCTTGAATGGTTTTTGCATCATCATCATATCCAATAGCAATTCCACTTTCACCTAAACCTGCCATTCTAATTGGAGCAGCTCCACTTTTGGTATACTGAACAATATTTCTATCTAACTGCTGAAGATAATTAAATGCAGGCTCAACACCCATCATTTGAGCTAAAGTTGAAAGAACAGTATATGCAGCACCAGAAGTAGCTGGGTGAGCAATTGTAACGTTATCTCTAAACTCTGGCTTTGTTAGTTCTGCCCATGATCGAGGTGCAGAAAGACCATTTTTCTTGAGCCATTCGGTATTACTAATAATACAAGAAGCTACAGCAGAAAATGGTGTATACATGTTATCACTTGGCAAATGCTCTTTTGCAGTGATACTATCAGCGTTTTTTGAGCGATAAGGAAGTAAAATTCCAGAAGCAGCTAGATCTTTATGCTGGTCAACAGCTCCTCCTACAAATAAGGAAACTTGAGGATTATCTTTTTCTGCTTTTAATCGAGTAACAACTTCTCCGACACTCAATCTCACATAGTTGACTTTGATTCCAGTATCTTTTGTGAACTCATCAAAAAAGATAATAGCCTCTTCATCAGTTAATGCAGTGTAGACCGAAAGCGTAGTGGCTTTCTGTTCTCCTTTACCTTGAGCAAAAAGCATTGTGCTACTTACAATAAGCACCAAAGCAACAATTGACACTTTTTTCCACATTTTCATTTTCACTCTCCTTATGGTTATTTGTGATATTAAAACCATATAGTCTGAAAGCCCACAAGTCAAGAAAAAACTATGTAAACAGACTTTCGAAAACTTTCGATTATTTCAAACCATGCTTTTTCACACTTTGTATAAAAATTTTCTCTGATTAAAAATCAATGAATTTCACAGTTTCTTCAAATATTTATTCAAATAAAGAGATTACAAGATATAAGATTTATGTATACCTAATTAAACTATTTCTGAAGAACCTCTACCCCAGCACTTCTTATCTCTTTTAGAAGTTGTGCATCAGATTTTTTATCGGTGATGAAATAATCGATATGCTCAAGAGAACCAAGTCTACTGTAACTTTCTCGCCCAACTTTTGAGTGATCTGCAATGACTATCTTTGTACTTGATCGCTCAAGCATCAGTTTTACAAGACCAGATTCCTCAGCATGATAGGTACTCAAACCAGAATCAACATTAACTCCATCAACAGATAAAAATAATTTATCTGCGCGATATCCTCTTAGTTGTTCTACTGCATCATCCCCATAGGTAAAAAGATATTGTGAGTTAAAAGATCCGCCTAAAAGAACAATTTTAAAGGTTGGATTGTATCCTAATTCTGTTGCTACACTAACCGAGTTAGTAAGGATCTTTAAATTTGTAAGCTTTTTCAATTCCAATGCTAAATAGTAAGTAGTCGTTCCTGCAGAGATTAATAACGTTTCCCCATCTTTAACTAACGATGTGGCGACTTCTGCTATTCTCTTTTTTTCATCGATATTTTGAGCTTTTCGTTGGTGGTAATCCATTGTGTAATAATTCTTCAAGGTTTGCAAAGCACCCCCTGGAATCCTCTCTAACACGCCTATTTGCTCTAATTCCATTAAATCACTACGAATTGTGACTTCAGATGTTCCAAAATATTGGCTTAGTTGAGCTACTCTTACAACGTTTTCCCTACCGAGAATTTCTACTATTTCTCTACGACGAGCATTCAGTTTAGATTTCATATTCCTTAGCCTCACAGGAGAGTTATTATTTATTCAATAGATCTCCTACGGCTCCTCCTGGATGTATTTTAGCAAACTGCTCCAACTTATAGCCAGTAACTTCCATGAGTGCTACGAGCAAAGCATCAAACAGAGCAATTGTAACAATAAAGCTAGTAGTTGCCATAACATTAAATTTATCAGATTCTTTCTCAATTTGTAACGGCAGAACTATGTCTGACTGTTGTGCTAGTGTAGAAGAGAGGTTTTCTGTAACCCCTATTAAAATGACTTCTTTTTCTTTACATGCTTTTATGATTGGCAATAACTCAACTGTTTTGCCACCTCGTGATACCATAACAACAACGTCATCTTTTTTTAAATAACCAAGCCCTCCATGAACTGCTTCAGAGGGGGCCATAAACTTAGCTGGCAATTCAATACAATTAAGAGAGTGTGAAAATTTCATTGCAGCAAATCCACTAGATCCACTTGCACAAGTAGCGATTCTTTCGGCTTTTGCTAAGGCATGAACAGCTTCCATAAATGGCTTTTCATCAAGATATGATTTTAGCTGATTAATTCCATCACTTTCGATTTCAAGTGATTTCATAGCAGACATAATTGCTTCTTTTTCTTTCATTTTGTTGACTCCTATTACTATTTTCGGTCCTTTTACTTTCGTTTTCTTAAATTTTTATAAGTATAACACAACTTAAATCTTTTCTTAACATAAAGTATAGCACTCTTTTACTTAAATTTGTTGATTAATTCATAAGTTTTGATATAATAAAATTATATTCAATCTGGAGAATTATATGTATGAACAATTTGGGCTTAAAGCCCCATTTTTTGAGATTGGGCCAAAAAACTATGTTTATGGAGATGATGTGTTAGAAATGGCTCTTGTGGCTGATGATATTTCTAAACGCTATAATGTTGACATTATTTTCACTACTCCTTTTACTGAAATAAGGCGTATAGCTGAACAAACTAAAAACCTTTATATCATTGCCCCCCACATTGACCCTATCCCTGTCGGAAGAGGTTTGGCAGATATTCTAGCAGAAGGGGTTAAGGCAGCTGGTGCTCATGGGGTAATGTTGAACCATGCCGAGAAACCAATTTCTTATGACTCAATCAAAAAATGTATTGATCGAGCAAATGAAGTTGGCTTAGGTACTATTGTATGTGCAAACACTGTGATTGAATCTCAGGCAATCGCTCTGTTAGAACCAAATGTAATAGTAGCAGAACCTACAGAACTTATAGGAACCGGCCAAACAAGTGATATGGCCTATGTAAAGACTTCTATTGAAGCTATAAAGTCTGTTAATAAAAATATCTTTGTTTTACAGGGTGCTGGAATTTCTAATGGTAATGACGTTTATAACGTTATCTATCATGGAGCTGAGGCAACTGGCTCTTCTAGTGGTATTATGAAAGCTAAAGATCCTTTTGCAATGATTGAGGAAATGGTCCAAGCAGTTAGGAAAGCTTGGGACGATAGAACATAAAATTATCTTATTGAGGAGTACGAAATGAAAGTCTTTAGAGAAACTATTGAGCTACAATCAGCGGGTACTAATCCCACATTTCATGATGTCACAACACAAGTGAAGTCTATCTTAGAGAAATCAAAAATCAAAAATGGAATTTGTGTGGTCTATTCACATCACACAACATGTTCCGTCATGACTCAAGAAGGATCACATGATCAAACTTATTTTGGGTTAGAATTTCTCCAACAAGATTTATGTAATGTAATGGAGAAAATAATTCCCTCATGCCGCTATGAAGGACAGTACTTACATCCTGGTCCCGAGCATATAAAGTTTGCTATGGATTATGGTGAAGAAGGTGAATGGACAAGTCTTAATACTGATGCTCATTTACGCTCTGTCATTTTTGGTCGTTCAGAGACAGTAGTGGTCGTCGATGGGAGCCTCGATTTGGGAGAATTTGGATACATCTACTTTGTCGACTGGGATCAAATCAGGGCAAGAAAAAGGGTCGCTCAAGTTCAGATAATAGGAGAATGATTAAAAGAACTATTATGTTATCAAAACTAGATTTTTTAAAAGAGAAAGAAATAGCTCAAGTAGCTTTTGTAGTTAAAGACCTTGATGAAGCGGTAAGTCATTATTATGAGGTTTTTGGGATTGGACCATGGAGCTTCTACACGTACCAAAAACCATTTGTGAAAGAGATGAGTTATCGTGGAAAGCCTGCAAACTACAGTATGCGTATCGCATTGTCAAATATTGGACCAATGCGTATCGAGTTGATTCAAAACCTTTCTGGGGAATCTGTATATAAAGAATTTATTGAAAATCATGGATATGGAATTCACCACTTGGGAGTAGTTGTAGACGATATTGAAAAAGAAATTCTTAAGGCAAAATCCATCGGTATTGAAATGATTATGGATGGTAAAGGATTTGGTCTTGATGGAGATGGTCATTATGCCTATTTGGATACTGAAGACCTTATTGGAACTACAATTGAACTTATTAGTCGCCCTAAACGGAGACATGAACCTGAATTAGTCTATCCTTTAACGTAGACATTACTAATTTTTGCTATATGTAAAAAACAGTCCTTAGTTAAAAAGCTAAGGACTGTTTTATTGATATGAGATAATTTTCTTATACCCCTTTTGCAGAGAGCCGGTAAAACTCATTATCTGTTTTATCTTTTACAGAGGTGTAGTTAGGTAATGGAAGTACTTGTTCGTGTATGGAGTCGAGAATTGATTCGACTTGTGGGAAAAAGTACTCTTCCATCTCGGCAGGAGGAGTAATCCAGTTTTGTGATCCAATGACAGTTAACGGTGCATCTAAGAAAGAGAAAGCTAAGCGAGAAAGATTTGAAGCAACAGTGTGTAAGAAACTTCCACGCTCTGAGCTATCTGTTACTAACACTCCTTTTCCTGTCTTTTTAATTGATTCTACAAGCAGTTCATACTTCAGAGGGTTAATCCATCTTAAGTCAATGATTTCAGCATCTACACCATATTGTTGAAGTTGAGTAGCTGCTTCAACAGCTGGATAGAGAGTTGGCCCTAACGTCATGATGGTAAGATCTTTCCCCTCTTTACGGATCACAGGTTCACCCTCTTCGATCTCATAATAGCCAGTGGGTACACCCTCTTTTACAAACCGCTCCCCTATGCCATATAACTTTTGACTCTCAAAGAACACGACTGGGTCAGTTCCTCTTAAAGCATAGTTAAGCATCCCTTTCACATCATAGGGGGTTGCGGGATACATAGCTTTTAAGCCAGGGACACTACCAACCATAGCAGTCCACTCTTGAGAGTGTTGTGCTCCATATTTATTACCAACCGACACTCTCAGCACTAGTGGCATCTTTAATGCCCCTGCTGACATCGATTGCCATTTAGGCATTTGGTTGAAGACCTCATCACCTGCACATCCTAAGAAATCACAATACATTAACTCCACAACGGCTCTTCCACCACTAAGGGCATATCCAACACCGCTACCAACAATGGCAGCTTCACTGATGGGTGAGTTAAAGAATCGGTGGTATGGCAGTAGTTCTGTTAATCCTCGATAGCAAGCGAATGCTCCACCCCAATCTCGATGATCTTCACCGTATGCAATCATTGTCGGGTCGATACTAAAACGGTGGGTCATCGCCTCAAATACTGCATCACGATATTGGTATTGTCTGTTTGCTGGGTACTCTTTTCCTTCGGCATCAAAGGCATACCGATTTCTGCGCGCAATTTGTTGAACTCTTGGGTTCTCTTCTAGAGTCTGAGACAGTTCGACTTCTCGGTCATCCCACTTTTCAACACTACCGTTACTGAACATCACATGTTCAATATCTTTAGGTGTAATAAGAGGACTCACTGTTGTATCAATAGCAAGTTCTAATGTTTTTTTCATCTTCTTTAAGATACGAGTGTGCATGTTTTGTAAGTCATCTTCAGTTACAAGGTTGTTTTCCACAATATATCGACCGTAGGCAAATACAGGATCTTGCTCTCTGAAGGCATCTAACTCCTCTTTACTACGGTAAGTCATTGCATCTGAGGGGCTATGACCACTGAAGCGGTAGGTGATGGTATCAAGGAGAACTGGTCCTTTCCCTTCTAACAGTAACTCTTTTTTTCTACTTGTGGCTTCAGCAACAGCAAGTGGATTAAAACCATCTACCCGTTCAGCGTGCATAGAATAGGGGTTCACTCCACTACCAATTCGGGCAGCTACTCGTTGTCCTCCAGTCTCTCCAATGGGCTGTCCTCCCATTCCATAGAGGTTGTTAAACACATTAATCATGTAAGGAGGAGCACCTTTCATCTCTTTCCATAATGTGTGGTATTGATCCATCGCTGCCATATTCATCGCTTCCCACACAGGACCTCGAGCTAAAGAGCCATCACCAATATTGGCAATAACAATACCTTTTTTACGGTTCACCTTTTTATATAAGGCTGAACCAAAGGCAATAGTTCCCGATCCTCCAACAATGGCGTTATTGGGCATACTTCCAAATGGGGCGAAAAAGGCGTGCATTGAACCACCAAGGCCTTGTAAGAACCCGGTTGATTTTGCATAGATTTCAGCTAACGTTCCATACAGAACATAGTTCTCAGCTAAATCTTTGATACTGCTGTTCTCATAATGTTTATCTACAACGTTGTAGGTCACCCCTCCGCCATAACTTTCTAAAGCCTGTACGATTTCTTGATCATCCATTTTAGCAATAGCAGAAAAACACTTTGCTAAGATCTCTCCATGACTTCGGTGACTGCCAAAGATAAAATCTTCGGGCTCTAACACCATCGCTTGACCTACAGCCGCCGATTCTTGACCGATTGAGAGGTGGGCAGGTCCAAGGTGGTTGTATGTAATGTCTTGGTAACTCCCCTCTCTTTTAATTGAATCGAGCATCGTTTCAAACTCTCTGATGACCAACATATCGTAAAAGACAGCAATGAGGCGCTCTTTGCCATAGAGGTCTAACTCTTTTTTAAAGTTCGCTTCATATTGGTTCAAAGGGATTGGTTGCATAGCAAGCGTTTCACTTTTTCGTAACGTTTTTGGGTCAAATGGTAATTGCCTACTCATAATATATTCTCCTTTTCCTCTTAGAGGTGTGGGTCAAGAGCAAATAGTGCATCTTTAATAACTTCTGAAACCGATGGGTGGGGAAACACAATCTCTTTAATATCTTCCACTCTCAGTTCCGCTTCAATCATAGTCGCAGCTCCAAAAATAATTTCACTGCTGTAAGGGCCAATGAGATGAACTCCTAACAAAGCTCCAGTGTGTTCATCAACCACTACTTTACATAATCCAACTTCTCGCTTCCCTAATTCAGCTAAGAATCGACCGTTAGAGCGCATCTGAATCGAGGCAGTTTTCACACTTCTTCCTAAAGCGAGGGCTTGGTTTTCAGTTAAGCCACAACCAGAAGCTTCACTAAGTGTGTAGATTGCCCACGGAATCGCCTCATAACGCATCTGCTGTTTCACCTTTCCAAACAAATTGGATATGACCACATCGGCCATTCGTGAAGCACTGTGCGCTAAGAGCGACTTTCCATTGATATCTCCAATAGCGTAGATATGTGGAATTGAGGTTTGTAGGTGTTCATTGACGTGTATAAAAGCTCCATCTTGAGTTAACGAAAGTTGTTCAAGTCCTGCAGTATTGGCTTTTCGTCCAACACTCACTAAGACCATCTCACTAGCAATCGTACTCTCTTCTTTTTTAGCGTTAGTGAAGTAGACCTGCTTTTGATCAATTTTTGTCACCGTGGATCCAAGGTGAAAGTTCACCTTTTTCATTGTTCGACGTAGTAAAGGTGCAATTTCATGATCCATCATTGGGGCAATCTCTTTTTCCATCTCAATAAGAGTGACGTTCACTCCTACAGTCGAAAAGTAGGAGGCAAATTCTAAACCAATAACTCCACCTCCGATAATAGTGAGAGTCTCAGGAAGTGTTTCTAAAGATAGAATTTCACTACTGGTAAGTACGTGATCTAATTCAATACCTTCAATCGGAGGGAGAATTGGAGATGAGCCAGTAGCTAAAATGATATATGGTGCTTTGTAAAGTTGTTCATCGACTTGTACTGTGTGTGAATCGACACACGTAGCAAAGCCTTTAACAACTGTCACTTTAGCACTTCTCATTAAAAACTCAATGCCACTACGAAGAGTGTTTATAGTCTCATTTTTAGCTTCCATCGCTTGAGGAAGGTTGTAGGAGGCCTCTTTTACACTCAGACCTTTTGATTCAGACTCTAAAGCGTTTTTATACAACTTGGCCGAGTTAAGAAGGCTTTTAGTGGGAATACACCCTTCGTTAGTACATACTCCACCTAATTCTCCTTTTTCGATTAATAGAACTTCTTTTCCCAACTGTCCTGCCCTTTGAGCTGCAATATATCCTCCAGGACCGGAACCGATAATAATAAGATCAAATTCTTTCATACAGCTCCTCCTTTATATTGCCAATAGCAGATCGACTTGAGCGATCATGTGAGACAGATGTTGTAAGAATCGGGCAGCTGGAGCACCATCAACTGCTTGGTGGTTAATAGTGAGAGAAAGAGCGATATGTGGGATAAACTCAATCTCGTTTTCAACTTGTACTGCCTTTGGAGCTATCGCTCCCACTCCTAGGATGGCAACTTCAGGAATATTTAATACTGGTGTAAAACTTTCTATTCCTAATGAACCTAGGTTTGTCACAGTAAAGGTAGATCCTGTAAGATCATCCGGTAGAGACTTCCCTTCAATTGCTTGATTGGCAAGATCTTTAAACTCTTCACTGATTTGTTTTAATGATTTACTCTCACTACTTTTGATAACTGGAACTAATAATCCTTTGGGGGTATCTACTGCAGATCCAAGGTGGACTGAAGAGAAACGTTCAATGGTCTCACCATAGTAGTGGGCATTAAGTGCAGGAAAGTCCTTCAGTGAACGAGAGACCACATACAATATAAGGTCGTTAATGGTAATCGTACGTAAATTAAGATGTTCATCTGATTCTTTAAATCTTTTACGTAGTGAAAGGAGCATTCGAGCATCAGCAAATGAGTTTAAGGTAAATTGAGCTGTGGTTGATAAAGATTCAAACATTCTTTGAGCAATGACTTTACGAATACCTGTAACAGAAGTGGTTGTTGACTCTTTTTGTTCTTGTTTCAATGTTAAGTCACCAGAGAGGACTCTTTGTCCCATACCACTTCCTGTTTGTGGAATAGTGTAATTGCCACTTTGAGCTTTCTCTTTTGCCACTGGAGTTAAGATGGGAGCACTTTGAGAGTGTGCTAACACATCTTTTTCAACAATAAGACCTTTAGCTCCACTTCCTCTAAGAAGTGAGAGATTAATATCTAACTGCTTTGCTGCCACTTTGGCTCGTGGAGAGGCCCCTACTTCTGCTGTGGGGCTTTGTGTGTGTGTCACAAGATTACTGTTTTTATCTGTAGAAGAGTCATTTTGTCTTTCGGTAGCTTGAGGTTGTTCTAACTCTCCCTCTTTTTTCGGTGGAGTGTAACTCTCCCCTTTTTCACCAACTGCTAAAATGGGGGTCATCACAGGGACATCATCACCTTCTTGATACAATAAAGCTAAAACACTCCCTTCAGCAGTCGATTCGACTTCTATAGTCGATTTATCTGTTTCGGCTTCACAGACGATGGTCCCAATTGAGATCATATCACCAACGGCTACTTTCCATTCAATGATGGTACATGATTCAACGGTATTTCCTTGTTTAGGCATAAGAACTTCTGTTGCCATGTGTTACTCCTTATATCGTAGTTATTTTAAGCTAAAATAACGTGTACACCCATTTCACGAATTACTTGCACTGCATCGGATGGGAAATCACTATCGGTGACAAGCACATCAATTTCATCTAATGGGAGAATTTTTACAAATCCAATTTTTCCATACTTAGAAGAGTCGGCTACCAAGACTCTCTTTGAGGCTTGGTGCCACATCTGTCGAGCAATCTCTGCATTTTCAGGAAGGTGGGTTGTCAGTCCATG
Organism: Sphaerochaetaceae bacterium; assembly: GCA_041655255.1. GTDB lineage: Bacteria > Spirochaetota > Spirochaetia > Sphaerochaetales > Sphaerochaetaceae > JBBAFS01. Next base: position 4,626 of record JBBAFS010000013.1, on the reverse strand, counting down.
TTCTACTGTAAGTCCATCAGTCCCAGCAAAAGCAACACTGACGTGATACTTTTGAAGTTGCTCAAGAGCAATTTGCCCTACAACTGCTTCAGCAGAGCCTCTGAAGTCCCCACCAACCATGGTCAAAAAGATATTGGGATTGACTCGTACATAAGGAAAAAGAAGTGTTGAGTTAGAGACAATGTGAATATTTCTCTTTCCAAGTAAATAACGACCAATTAGGGCACATGTGGTGCCGTTATTAATCATAATGTGATCACCGCTATCTACTAATTGTGCTGCAGCTTTAGCAATGGACTCTTTTTTCTCTACATTACTTGATTGCTTTTCTAAAAAGGTTGGGTGGTAGGCACTGGTGGCTACCCCTCTTCCTCGAAGGATTATCCCTTTAGATTCTAGAGCTTTAAGATCACTACGAATAGTAACTGAAGAGACTTTTAAGGTATCACTGAGATCACTTACTGAGACCTCACCCCCCTCTTGAAGCAGCTCTACTATCTGTACTTCTCGATCGGTTAAACCTACCATCTTTTCTTTCTCCTTCTATCTACTTTCAATAGTATTACTATTTTCTTTCTTTTTCAAGCTTTTTACTTACTTTTATTGAGAATAGATGCTTTTTAGTCAAATAATGGGTATAAAGAATCAAAGAAAAACGATATTAGTTCTTTTTTCTTTGATTTTTCTTCTTTGTTTGGGTTTGTTTCTTTCTGTGGTGATGTTTATCTCTTAATTGATTGAGAAGGCGTCTTTTTTCTTCATCTTTGCTTGTGATTGTAGGAAAGCGAGAAAGGATAGATTTGCCTGAATTAAAAAGCTTCTCACGTAATTCTTCGATATCAGTTTTTACTTTTTTACGTAACTCAACCCGCTTTTGTGATGGGCTAAGATGAAAGGTGAGATGTAATCTTTTTTCGAGTTCTTTAATCCGTTCTTTGAATTGAACAAGTTCTTGTTGAAACGCATGGAAGGTGAATGTGGAGTATGTAGTATCTACACTGATAATAATAAGGATAATTGAAGAGCCGTATCGTAATGTCTGTTCAGGCATATATAGGAGGTATCGAGTAATAAATGGGTGAATTCCATACACCACCACTACACTTAAGAGTCCAAATAGGAGTGAGTTAGTTGGGTAAATTCTTCCGTCGATATTGAATTTTCTTTGGCGGTAGTTCCACAGTTGTACATGAAGTACCAGCTCTAAGAGATAACTACCGAGGTACTCTACTAATGATGTAGCGAGGGTCGAAAAGATAAACAATGCAATTGGGGAATTCGCCCATGGGACCAAAAAGAGTATTACTACAAGAGAGCCAAAACCATATATCGGAAGGTACGGCCCTTGTAAGAATCCTCTATTCACTACCCTTTTTTCAATTACTGAGCAATAGAGGACTTCAGCGATGTACCCTACAATTGAGTAGAGAAAGAACCACCAGATAATGAGCTCTAGTTTCATACATGTAAGATAATACATGAGAAATCAACATCCAATGAAAATATGAATAAAGTAGCATTATTTTCGTTATTTCACTCATTATGGGCTGAAATAGAAAAGCCCCCTTTAAAAAAGGGGACTTATACATCTCCAGGGGGAATTGAACCCCCGCTGTCGGGATGAAAACCCGATGTCCTAACCACTAGACGATGGAGACTTGCAAAACGCATAATCTTTTACCATGTGTGACTAAAAGGGTCAAGGGGTATGAGTAATTTAATCCCCTTTTCACCTCCAGCTGTGCTCTTCACTCTACTGGAATGTTAGCCAGGTGGTAAATCTCTACAATCATTTCAGTTGTAAGAGCAATAAGTGAATCAAGAGGTTTCATATTGTTAGCCGTTGTCATATTCGCAAGTGGTGTATACATATGTTGAGGTACTTTAAGATCATCCATGGTCGTAGGCATCCCTAAACTTTTGAAAAAGCGGCGCATCTTTACAATTCCCTCTTTAGCGATGTGTTTCTCATCACTTTCTTCGTTGTATTCGACGTTCCACACTCGATGAGCCAATTGAGCAAATCGTGAAGGATCGTGTTCTACCATAAACAGTGCCCAAGCAGGAAAGAGGACACTTAAGCCAGCTCCATGAGCTATATGATCGTACACTCCACTTAGATCATGTTCAATTTTATGAGCAGCAAAGTAGATGCCACCTCGCCCTAACCCTGTAAGTCCGTTATGGGATAAAGAGGAGGCCCACATGAGGGTGGATCGCCCCTCATAATCGTGTGGGTCTTTCATCACAACTTCTCCAGCTTCAATTACTGAAAGTAATATCCCTTCTGCAAGACGGTCTGTTAAAGGGGTAATGCCCTCACTAGAACAGTAGCGTTCAAGAGTATGCATCATCGTATCGACGATACCACACCCTGTTTGGTACGCCCCTACACTAAAGGTAAGTTCTGGGTTCATAAATGCATATTCGGGTTGAAGCATGTTTACATTTAACGATCGTTTAAGGTTGTTGTCTGTGTTTGTAAGTACCATGGAAATACTTGTCTCACTTCCAGCAGAAGCTAAGGTGAGGACACTTCCTATGGCAACTCTTTGAGTAGGAGTAATTTGTTTTTCAATCATCTCCCACACATCGATATCACTTTTGACTCCAACAGCGATGGCTTTAGCAGCATCGATGACGCTCCCTCCTCCCACAGCACAGATAAAGTCGATGTTCTCTTCTTTAACAAATGGGATAGCTTCTCGGACAAATTGAACTTTCGGATTAGCTTCTACTCCTCCGTAGGTTGTATGCCATAGTCCTGCCTCTGTTAGAGAGTCGCCAAGACGATCAAGAAGGCCACTACGAATGGCACTTTGTTGTCCATATAAAAGAAGTACTCTTTTATAACCACCATCGGCTAACGTTTTACCGATCTTACTTTCAGCACCTTTCCCAAATATGATTTGGGTTGGAGATCTAAATCTAAAGTTTCTCACTTCATCTCCTTTATGAGTTGGTCAGTTATTTCGACAGCCACTTCGACACACCCACCGCAAGTATATAATTCTACCCCAGTTTCTTCTCCTAGGATATCTTTACACGTAGTACTACCAATTTTTTGATGAAAACGCTCTTTTAATATACTTACTAATTCGTAGGTCTTCTCTTTCGTAAGATGAGATGGATCTCTTCCACTACGTAATAAAGAGAGAGCCATCACTGCTCCACTGACAGCACCACAGATTCCTTGTTTATCTCCAATGCCTCCACCAAAGCCTTCACTGATAGCAAATAGTTCTGATTCAGGGATATCTATAAGATGGCTAAAAGCACCTAAAGCTGCTTGAGCACAGTTATGTCCATTCTCTTTGAGTTGTTGTGATTTACGTACGACATCGACTTGGTTCATTATTCCTCACTTTGAGTTCTCACCCCAGAGTCCTTTACCCCAAGATCGAGCCTCTTTCTCATATTCTGTAAATTCGTCCATAAATTGAAATGGGTAGGTTGTATATGCATGTCCATATCCATGTTGAATGATGAGTGCATTGAGATTCAACCCGTTTGGAAGATATACATAGGCTAATAGCCTTTGATAGACATCTCTCATATCCCAATCAAAGGCAAGATAGACCTGTTGTTGCTCGACTGTAGTTTTAGTAAAGCGTGATGCCTCTTTACCAAAGTATTCAACTGCTCTAAACGGGTGGACCGTCTCTGGGGTATCTACCCCAATGAGACGAATTGTCTCTTGTGGATGTAGCCCCTCTTGTGGATTTTCTATTCTCACTCGGATGGTATCACCATCGACCACTCTCTCCACAAAAGCTGGTACCATACGTGAGGTATCTGCTAAAAAAGAGTGAGAGATATCACGCTCATTCACTTTATAAAGATAGTTACTCACTGGGAGAGTCATCACCGGAGGCTTACACACTCCACACGGTTGATAAGAAAGACGAGTTGCCTCTTCTAAGGTCATTACTTGTGCAGATGGGCCAATGTGGTGGCAGGTTCTGAGGTGGTACTTATTTCCAGAAGGAGTCGTATACACAAGAATGTGTTGTGCAAAAAGTGGAATAGTGAGTGTGATAAGTACTATTATGAATAGTATTTTTTTATAAGTACGGTTCAACATCTTCTCCTAAAGTTCATCGGCAATACTAAATTGATACACGGTTTTCTCTTTATAAGTTTTTCCTGGCTCAAGTAATATAGAGGGGAAATGTGGAACATTCAGAGCATCAATATATCGTTGGGTTTCTAAACAGAATCCTCCTGTTTCTACCCCTGGCGCTATTTCAACGTTATCGTTGGTAAAAAACTGGAGTGCTTCCATTGTGGTATATACCCTCATACTCCGCTTTGTAGAGGGTTCAACTACATATGCACACTCAATGAAAGAGGAGTCTTGTCTCTCTTTAATAATGTAACAATTATCATATATTGTTTGTTCGATACGACGAGGCGTGGTGAAATCGAGATGTGAATGTTCAACTTTTTCAACTGTCCCTAATGGAATCCCCTCTTTGTCAACAGGAAGATAGCTCTTACTTGGAAGGTGGATTACATGATCAGTCACAGTACGGGTATTCCCAAGATTAAAGTAGGAGTGATTTGTGAGATTCAATGGGGTTGTTTGATCAGTAGTTGCACTATAAGAAATTTCTAACTCACCTT
>JBBAFS010000012.1:0-29069 GCA_041655255.1 Sphaerochaetaceae bacterium | reverse complement strand
AGAACCGCTAACCAGAAAGGCATTGATTGGCAATTTACAACACAGGATGCAATAACAAAACTTAAGTCAATTTACCCAGTCATTGAATTCAAGAATTAGGCTTTACAGGCTACTAGCCGCCTCTCCTATGGTGTGGCTACTCTACATATAGACGGTTGTCCTATTAATATCTTCGATTGTGATAGGCTTATTTGTGAATGCCTTAAATATGAATCAAAAATGGACAAAGAAACTTTTAATAAGGCTATTCATGGATATATAGCCGACCCTAAGAAAAATATAAAAATCTTATAGATTACGCCAAAAAAAGAAAAGTGCTACATCGGGTGCATGATGTGATAGGAGTGTGGCTTTAATGGATATAGGGGCTTCGGTTCTAGCAACATTAAAAAGCAAATCATAAAACTCTGGGATGTCCTTTCAGGTTCATCTTCGTTTGTTTTGCTAGCCATGGATTTAAATCTATACTCACACCTAGGATTTGGAATATTTCTTTTATATTTGGTATTACAAATATTAGTTCCAGATTTTTACCTATAACAATTGGGTAAAAAATAGGCGCTCATTTTTGAACGCCTATAGTTAATAAATATTGGACCTTAAAAGTTAAGAATTAAAGTAGAAACAAGTTATATGAGGTGCAAAAACTGTACCAGTATTGCACCGTTATTATTTTTTAATATGTTTTAACTTTCTTAATACTTTTCTAAGCCCTTGATTTTACCGCATTTGCTCTTATATGCTGCACGCCTAAAATAGAGTGGGAATAAAAAGTATTAATCATCACTTATTCTTAAAAGATGAAGTGAATTATCTCCAGTAATTGCTAAAAAATTCCCTTTTGGAGAGTAGGCGAGATGGTTTCCCTCTACAGATGGATGAGTCATCTCTCCCTCGACTTCAACAGGAGATTCATTGATGAGATTCACCTTCACTACTTTTGAAGATGGATCGTTAAAGGCTAAGTAGCCTCTATTGTTGATTGGATCAAAGTGTGTAGCATAGGGAACGTGTTGTAGTGAACCAAGGATATTCACTCCATTATTCCATCCAGAAGAGGGACTTTCACTAAAGAGCTTCATCCCAGTTGTTGAGAATGTGACATATTTATTTCCAATAAAAGCAGCAGAGAGTGCATCCCCTGATGATGGACTTTGTCTAACGAACTCGTAAAATCTCTTTACGTTGTACACTGGATTCAATCTAATCTCATACAACACAAACTCATTACTAAAATCTGATATAAGTGTCATGTGTTTCCCTGAATCACTTAACGCGGCAAAAGAGGGATATATGGTTTCACCGAGGATTAACTGGTCAAATTCTTCAATTTCAAACGGGGAGTAACTGGTATAAAACAGGTTGCTATTTCGATCTAACACATAGAGTTCTTTATTAACCACATCAATCATGGCTTCAACTAACTCTTTTTCCCAATACCCCTCATATGCTTCATATTTGTCAATCAATTGCAAAGAGTTACTCTCAGGTTCATATGAGTAAAGAGCTAAAGTCCCAATTTCTTTCGAGAAGGTAAAAAGAAGATTAAGATCGTGGTCAAAGACCATTTTTGTTACACCCTCTGTGGGATATTGAGTCCCCATTGGGAAGTCTTTTAACACTACCGGCCTATCATGCACAATCTTACTGAGTTGAAATCCCTCTTCACTTGCAGTGAGAAGTTTCCCATCACGTAAAAAGAGTGCACTGTTGACTCCCATCAGGCGGTAGGTACTTCCAAAAGGGTCGCTCTCTCCTTGTTGAATTGAAGATACAAGGTGAGGTACTCCCCCTAATGAACTCACTGAGGCTTCAAAAGTGGTACTCTCAGAGGCTAAACTTCCCAACTTTGATGATTGGACTAACGCATCGAGTCGGTGAAAACCTGTATGGGTGTTAAAGGTGATATCATCTCCCTCTCCAATGTATTCTCCATCGAGATACCAATCGACAAACAAAGAAGGAGATCCTCCCCCTCGTGAGTATTCAAAATGTGCTTTAATATCTTGATTTGGTAATTGTCGGTTTGCTAGTAACCCAATAGAACCCTCAATAGGTGAAGAGATATCACTTGAAATGTTTAATCCAGATGCATCTCCAGTAACTTTGTTGATGATAATCGGGATTTCAGTAGAGCTGAGTTTGTTATCAATAATTCTGAGAGCTACAACACCACCGGCAATCCGAATTTGATTACTGTACAGTGCATAGGTAAGATCGTATGAGCCTGCGGGTAGATGTTGTTGGTAACGAGCCGAAGCTGTTGCCTCACTGATGGTCAGTCCCTCTAAAACAGTGATTGATTCTCCGTTTTGAGGAGTCAAAGTTAATTCAAATTCAACATTAGGGTAGGTGGGATCTTCCCAGTAAAAATTGACATCGACATCTCCTTCTCCATAAAATTGGTCTAACGTAATATCTAATGTGTTATTACGAATCGTGAGGTGGTGAGAAGCTTCCCCTGTGGCTATGTTTCGCCCTTGTTGGTTCAGACCATTGACGGTGATGTTCCACGTCCCAACAACAAGTCCATTTACTTCAATTAATGGGCTATGAGAAGAGAGACTAAAGGTGTTTCCGTTTGGCCCTTTTCCATGCACCGTGTACGAAGTAATCTCTAAGCCCTCCCCGGCGGGGGAGATTACGTAGCGAGCACCACTGGCGCCATTGATCATCCTTAAGGTGAGAGTTGTTTCACCATTACTCTCCTCACAAGAGCTCAACAGTACGACGAATAATAAGAGTGCTAATACTATGATGGGTACAAATTTTTTCATAACTGCCTCCATCATAACTACGTCAATACCCATTATTTTGATTCATCTAGTTGTTGCATCAAAGAGCTAATGGTGGTATCACATAAGGTATGAAAATCAAACATGTGTTAAGTACTAAAGTGGTAGCTCCTTCGTTAATAGGAACAACGAAAGAGGAGATTATCCGTGAGCTGTTAGATCTCTTAGTTCAAGCAGGCTTAGTCAGTGAACCAGATATAGTGTACAAAGATCTTATGAACCGAGAGCGAAAAATGTCGACAGGCATTCAGCATGGTGTTGCTATTCCCCATGCTAAAACTGTAGCAGTAAGTGAACTTGTCGCTGCCATCGGTGTGAAACGAGAGGGAGTTGATTTTAACTCTTTTGATGGAGAACCGAGTACTATCTTTATCATGACTCTCTCCCCTGTAGATCGAGTGGGTCCACATGTTCAATTCTTAGCTGAAATTTCGATGATCATTAAACACCAATCGGCACGTAAAAAGATTTTAGAAGCCACCACAGCCCAAGAAATCTTAGACGTCTTTGGAGTGTGATATGGCACATGAAATGATGTTTTTAGTCCTCCAACTTGGAGTTATTTTAGTTGCAGCTAAACTCACAGGGTGGTTCTTTTCACGTAAGTTGAACCAGCCTCAAGTTCTTGGTGAGTTAATCGCAGGGATGATTATTGGTCCTTATTTGTTAGGATCAATTCCCCTTGGATCGTTAGGTCCCTTATTTCCCCTTTTTGAGGGAGCAGTCCCTGTTTCAACTGAGTTATATGGTATTGCGAGTGTCGGCTCTGTTTTGTTGCTATTTTCAAGTGGTCTTGAAACCGATCTTCCTACATTTCTCCGCTTTAGCGGTAAAGCAACGATTGTTGGCTTTGGGGGAGTGATTGCCTCATTTTTCTTAGGTGCAGGGATTACTGTATTACTCCACCCCGAAGTTCACTCAATTATTGAACCAGAACCACTGTTTTTAGGAACTATTTGTACAGCCACTTCAATTGGGATTACAGCGAGAATCCTAGGAGAGAGTGGAAAGATCTCCACTCCCGAAGGGGTGACCATCTTAGCTGCTGCTGTGTTAGATGACGTCATTAGTATCATCTTGTTATCAGTGGTAGTTGGTATTGCAACTGTTGAGATGCAAGGGGGCACTATCGCATGGAGTGGTATTGGTGCTGTTGCCCTTAAGGCGGTTGGATTTTGGGTGTTGTGTATGATTGTCGGTATCTTTAGTGCCCCATATCTCACTAAGAATCTCAAACGACTTGAATCACTTGGAGTGATGGCTGAAATCTCTTTTGGGATTGCCCTCTTATTAGCAGGGTTCTCTGAAATGGCAGGCTTAGCGATGATCATTGGAGCATATATTACGGGTCTCTCTTTAAGTCAAACCGATGTAGCAAGTGAAATCACGGAGCGAGTTAAAGGGGTAGGTGAATACTTTATCCCAGTCTTTTTTGCTGTCATGGGGATGATGGTAAACTTCAAGGCAGTTGGATCAGTGTTGGTCTTTGGTCTACTTTTTAGTGTTATTGCTTTTGTTGGAAAATTAATTGGATGTGGTTTTCCTGCATTATTTGTCGGTTTTAACCTTCGAGGAGCATTTCGTATTGGCGCTGGCATGTTACCAAGGGGGGAGGTAACCCTCATTGTGGCTGGTATTGGCTTAGCTAGTGGAGCTATTGGGCCTGATATGTTTGGTGTTGCTGTGATGACGATGCTTTTAGCAAGTGTTGCCGCACCACCACTATTGGTAGCCTCTTTCAAAGGGGGATCTGGGTACAAAGAGGAGATCGATGTCACTGGTATAAGTGAGATGATAACCATTGAACTTGAGTTTCCTACCGAGCGAGCTGCCGATTTTATCCGTCGCTCTTTAGCCGACGGCTTTAGAGATGAAGGGTTCTTTATCACAGCTATCGAAGGGTCTATCCGCTCTTGGCAGTTACGCAAAGAGTCGATAATTTTTGTGATGCGCCGACGTCAAGCAATACTTGAACTCTCTGTGAGAAAAGAACATGAGATGTTTGCCCGGTTGATGGTGATGGAAGTATTAGTCGATTTCCAAGAGTTTGTCGATGGATTACAAAGTATGGACCAAGCAGATATGATGGGAGCACATGTGCTTATGGAGATGTTTGCTTCTGAAGATGCGGAGAGTCAAAGATGAAAGTAGTGCTTAAAGTCATCCTACTTATCTTATTTGGGGCAGCTGTATTTATGCCGATGAGAGGGATTCCCTTTTATCTGTATTGGATGCTCTTTGTGCTTATGTTTCTCACACTGTTTCTCTACTATTACGTTGCCTACTATGTAGGAAAGAAACACGTTGCGCAAGCGACTCGCTATTATAGTATGTTTGTCGCCATGGTCCCTCCTATGACCAGTGAAGATCTCATTCGAGGTCGATTAGTGGTAGAACCAACACAACTAGCTTTGTACCAAAAACAAGGACGAACCATTACACAGGTGTGGTCAACTTCAATTGATGATCTTCAAAGCTTCTCAGTGGGGAAAGTCATTGGTGCTCGTAAAGGTGTCACCTTCACGTTAGAAAGTGGTGAAGAGGTCTCTTTTGCCATCTCTCAGATAAAGAAAAAACAAGTTCATCTTAAAACAGCATTAGGGTGGGACTAGCATAAAAAGGTAATTGTGACTTAAAAGGGTAAAACCTACTGTTTTCGTAGAGGAATCTATGAAAAAAATTGTGGTGTGCCTACTCTTAAGTCTCTCACTCTCTTATCTATACAGTAGTGACACCGTCTCTCTTATTACAACACTCGACACAACAATCGTTGATGCTCTATGGAGAAAGCATGTTGCTCTTACAGCCTCTGCTGAGATTCGTAGCAGTATGGGCCTTGGGTTAAAAACCCCTATTACGGTAGTCATCGACCGTAGTGGTGGATCTGAGGCTCTCATTGAAACATCATTAAAGTTAGTCACTTTACCGTGGACAAAAGGTCCTTTTATATCACTCACGTTAGCCCATGTTGCCTTTTTTATTGGACAAACGGCCCCTGAAGAGAGACTACACTTTCTCAGTGAAGTAGAGTTTGGCTACAGTTGGGAATTTCTCCCCTCATGGTTTGTTGAACCTTCACTCGTGTATCGTGATCCCTCTCATAGCTATCCAGATAGCTTTAGTTATATCAACAGTTTTATACCAACGTACTCAAGATTACGGCTCTCGTTAGCCATTGGGTATCGTTGTCTCTCATTTTCACGTCATACGTAATATAGGAGGAGAGGAGATGAGATTAACAAAAGCACATGTAACAACGCCTTTGGTAAGTGTGTGGCTTATTATTAGCTTACTCGGATGCTCATTTGCATGGCAACCAGTAAGAAACCCCACAGCTGATGAGAAATTGATGATTCCCATTGTTGCTCGAATTTTAGATGAACAGTTAGCCGTTGTTGAACCTGTTTTATCTGAAGAGGGAGAGTTGGACAATCGAATTCGAAGTGTCCTTGAAAGTTATGATGGCCAAGCTATTGTCCAAGAGATGCTCTTAGAAGAGGGGGGAGTAGATCTTCTTCGCTTTAGTCATGCTTTAGCTACTGGAGCCTCTTCAGAAGAGCTCCTCTCAGAGGCTCAACACCTTCTTGGCGCTAAGGAGTACAAAGAGCTTACAGAGAATGTACGATCTGTTGAACGACAATTAAGAACCCTTGGCGAAGAACACTTAAGAGCATTACCACCGAGTCAAAAAGCCCCTTTCTTACGTGATTTACAAAAACTCATTACAAAGACTTTAGTTCTTATGGTTGCAGGTATTGTCTATGCTTGTATTCCTAATATGGTCTTTTGGGGAAAAATTACCGCAGCGGCTGCCATAGCTGTTGCTGCTGGAATTACTGCAACAACGATTATGAGTATTTATCGTTACTACCAACAAGATGATGCTTCGCTCTCTCAATCGTTTGAACAGTGGATTACCGATGTGACGACTGACCCTGCTGCAGCGTATGCAGTGGCTACTTCAATGACTACTATTGGAAAAACAATGACGAATGGAGCTGTGGTCACAGGTCTTATTTTAGTTGTATTTGCCATCTACCAAGTAGTCGATTTAGTGAAGCCGATGTTGAAGAAATACAACTTTGATGCATAAGGTGTTCTCTTGTAGTGAGGGTGTAAATGTGAAATAATGGGCGACATATCCGCTAAAAGGAGTAGTGACGCACCATGAACAAAGACCACCTACACAACGAGTTAGTAAGACGTTTTTTACGATATGTTTCAATTGATACGATGAGTGATCCTCATGTAACTGACAAACGCCCCTCAACTGAGGGGCAACTTGTACTGTTGAAGATGTTAGAAGAAGAACTTCACTCTATGGGAGTGAAGGATGTCGACTTTGATCCCAATGGGTATCTTATTGCCCGTATCCCTTCAACTCTTTCTGAAGGTACACAAGCTCCTACCATCGGATTTATGGCACACGTCGATGTTGCCGATGATGTCCAAGGTAATGGAGTTACTCCCCAAGTCATTGAATCATACGATGGGTTGGATATCACCTTGGCCAAAGAGGGTGTTATCCTCGCTGATGAGAATCCGCTGTTAAGCCAATACAAAGGGACAACACTTATTGTCACCGATGGAACGACCCTTTTGGGTGGTGATGATAAAGCTGGGGTTGCCATCATGATGGAGACTATCCGAGAGATGATGAAAGAAGATGCCCCTTCACATGGAGAGGTCGAATTTATATTCACTACCGATGAAGAAACTGGAAAGGGGATGGATGCCTTTGATGTCTCTAAGCTTAATGCTCACTGTTGTTATACCCTTGATGGGGGAGAGAGGGGAGTTATTGAAGCTCAATGTTTTAATGCTGCAACAGTTGTCGTCGACTTTTATGGCATTCCCTACCACCTTGGTGCTGCACGAGGAAAAATGGTCAGTTCCATAGCCATGGCCCTCTCCTATCTAAGCGCTTTACCTCGTACTGAAAGTCCTGAGGCTACTGATGGACTATATGGATACTACGCAGCTGAAGAGATCCAAGGAACAAGCGCCCACACTCAAGTAACCATCTACGTGCGTGATTTTGAATTGATGCACTTGCAACGTCGCATCGATACTCTACGCTCATTAGCTGAGATGACTGAACAGCTCTTTTTAGGTGGGAAAGTGGAAATGAGCAGTGAGATTGTCTATAAAAATATGTACGAAGCAATCCAAAAAGACCCAAGGATTATGGACGCTATTTGGGAGAGTGGGAAAAAGATGGGCATCACATTACGAGAGGATTCAATTCGTGGTGGGACTGATGGAGCTCGGTTAGCCGAAATGGGAATAGCCGCACCAAATCTCTACACAGGTGCTCATAACCTCCACTCCCTTCATGAGTGGTTAGCCGTAGAGACAATGGTAGAATCGGCCCATCTTGTCAAACATATTATTGCCTATTGGGCAAAGGAGAGCCTTTGAATCTCAGTGGTTCGACAAAGAGGATTCTCATTATCACACTACTGTGCTTGTTGAGTATTACTTTTGTAAGTGCTCAACAGCAAAAGCGAGTTGATCTCTCTTTATCGAGTAATGTTGATACACAACGATGGGCGTTACTCAATCTTAGTGAAAAGATCATCACCGATGAATTATCGTGGTATTACGATTTCTCTTACGAAGGAGAAGCTCTTGTAGTCTCAATTAATCTTCAACAAAGCCAAAATGAAGATCTTATCTATCCCCTTATTGACCTTCATTTGAGTATTGATGAAGTAGATGCTCATTACTCTTTTTTGTTATTTCCAACTGATGATTTTATCAAAGTATATGAAACTCACTTACGAAACTTACTTCGCTATACAACACATCAGATTGTTCAATCAACATCTGCATGGAGTGTACAAGAGGTAAGTGATTCAGGCATCTGGTCAAAAGGTCCTTTTAAAAAGGGAGAACATCTTCTTTCAACTGATATGAGAGGGAAAGCTCACGCCTTGTTCGTTGTAGATGAATTAGTAGATAATCATTATCGTCTTTATCCACTATGGCAAAAAAGAGCAATAGTATCACAGATGCCTCTTACTCGAGGACGCTCAATGAGTACTTCATTTGGCTTTGATACCACCTTTACCCAATTTGGTTCTCGCATTGATGTGGGATTGTTGAATACTCCCCGAGGTTATGAGACACATCTTCTTGTTGGAATATTGTATCGCCCTGATGTGAAGTATACCGAACTCACCTCGTTATTGGCCTTTAAAAAAATCTTGAGTATGAGTCAGTATGCCTCTCCCACTTCTTTGACTCTTCCGTGGTGGAGCAATATCAGTATCGTTGCCACCTTTGGATTAGGAGGCGGGGTATTAATTGGTGAAAACCAAGTGATTCCAGTTGCTACCACTTCTTTTTCTGTCGCTATGCGTCACTACCTCAGTAGTCGCTGGTATTGGGAAATTGGAGCAGAAGCTCGCTATTCCCTCTCTTTTAAAGACGTTGGGCAAAGTATGGGTCTTCGTGTAACCGTATCGCCGGCTGTTGGTGTTATGTGGTAGAGTGTTACATATGAAAAAAGGGACATTACTTGTTTTAGTTTTGCTCATTATCGTCATGGTAAGTTCCTGTTCTTCTTTAAGTGTGTGGGTTAAATCAAACATTGAGGGAGTTCCCTCTTGGGTGTATGAGCAACAAGATAAGAAAAATCAGATCTCATTTGTCGGTATCGGAAGTGGAACAAACGCTACGCGTACACGATTGTTAGCATATGAGTCTATTTTGACTCAGATTTCAGATTTCATTGGGGACGATGTCTCTGATCGTCATATAGGACAACTCAGTTCTACCAATGCAATAGACGAGTATCGTCTTAAAGTGACAAGAGAGTTTGTCAAAGAAGATGAACACAGTCACACCTTGTATCTTCTTGCTGTTGCAGATCGCTCACTCTTAGAACAGGAGCGTTCCAGTGCCAGTGTCTTCATCCTCGAAGCTCAAAAGAGAATCGATAACCTGTTTTTAGATGCTGCCCGCTTGTATCGGGAGAATAAAGATATGAAAGCCTTCTCAGCATATATAGAGATTGCATTACTAGCTTCAACTCTCCCTTCTGATAGTGGGGATTCTTATCGTGATGATGCTCTTAATCGAGCCTCCTCTATTTTGAATTCGATGACCTTAAGTGTCAGTGAAGGAGATCCCTCTCTTGCATCAACTCAAATCACTCTTCGTCGTAAGGGACGCACCTTCTCTCCTCGAGTGAAAGAGGCCACCATATTAGTTCAACCCATCGCACGAGATGGCTTAGGCTCTTATTACAAAGACCACCAATATGTGATTACTGATAATAATGGGCAAATTCAGTTTGTCACAAATAACCCGACCATTATCTCAGAAGGGGTTATTGATGTGTATCTCTCTATTGAAAAAGAGTTATCTCAATTAGCAACCATAGACCCACAAAAAGCGAAAGAATTTAAAGAGCGTGTTGATGCAAAAATGGAGCAATTCTCCTACAAGCGCAGTTCTATTGTCCAACGAGGACCCATGGGAGTGTATGTACGAGAGTTCTCAGAGCAAGGGGATCAATTAAGTACCTTGTATGCCCAAAGTGCTATTGTCAAAGCTCTTGAAAGTGATCATATCAGTACCAAAGAGGATACTACGCACGTTGTTGATGAAGATAACTTGATCTCTTCGCTAAGAGAGATGTTTCCCACATCTCAATATGTGTTATATGGAAGTGTGGGACAGACGTTACAGTTAGAAACTCAAGTAGGAGACACAGTGACAGTCTTAGGAGAGGTTTCATTAATCCATCTTCCCACCGGGAGAGTTGTCGGAACCACCTCACGATTTCAAACCAATGCAAGGGCCATTGGGATGGAAAAAGCACGCTCCCACGTGCTCACTCAATTTGGGAATCAAGCATTTTTCCTGTTATACCGAAAGTTGTATCCCTAATAATTCACTGGGGCGATTTGATATAAGACCTTCAACTCCAAGGTTCACTAACTTTTTAGCTAATTCAAGATCATCTACAGTCCATGTAATGAACGGATATTTCTTAAACTTCTTTACGCTTTTAGGAGTTATTTGTTGCCACTCTGGTTTAAGGATTGTTGCTTTTGAGATATGGCGCCCAAAACCGCGACGTAAAAACTTTGGAACATCTTCATCTTCACTGTAAATAGTGGCCATAGGGTGTTGGTTCTTACTCACTTTACGAAAGTGTTTTAACACAAATGGATTAAACGATGAGACTAGTGAGGTCTCTTGAAGGTGGTACTTTTGAATCAAATCCCACACTTTCTGAGAGAGTCCGTTATCAAATGTGTCGTTTGTTTTAAGTTCAATATCGTAGTAAAAGTATCCTTTGTACGAATCAAAGAGTTCTTCTAATAAGGGGATACGTAATCCTTGGTACTCTTTTGAAAAATGAGAGCCAACATCTAGTGAACGAAGTTCTTCTAAACTGAGATCTTCAATAACAGCATCAACAGAGGCAAGGCGAGATAGGTTATGATCATGGGCAATGACTAACTCACCGGTCTTACACATATGTACATCAAATTCAATCGCCTCAACACCTCTTTGTTTACACAAATCAAAAGCTTCCATGGTGTTTTCTGGTCTGAGCGAACTGTAACCGCGATGGCCAAAAATAAGAGGAGAGGGGCGATTGATAAACATACCTATTGAGCAAAGCTCCTTAATAATTCAATCTCTTGAGGCCAACGCTCTGGATCGTTTGTCTCTAAGATAAGGGGGATGTGTTTAAAGCGGGGATCTCTCATCATCGCTTTAAATGGTTCAAGACCTAAATTACCTTCTCCTAGTGGAGCGTGACGATCAACTCTACTTTCAAAAGTGCTTTTAGCATCATTGAGGTGCATCCCCATAAGACGATCAAATCCAATAAGAGAGTCGAATCGCTCCATCACTTGAGCAAAGAGTTCTTCACTTCGAATATCATACCCTGCAGCAAAGATGTGGCATGTATCGATACACACCCCAATGCGTTCAGGTTTTTTAGATAATTCGATAATCTGAGCAAGCTCTTCAAAAGTGCGCCCTAATGCAGAACCTTGACCCGCAGTAGTTTCTAACACTGCATACACACCTTCAAATGGTTCAAAGGCCTCATCAATTCCTTCGGCAATGTATTTCATACTTATCTGTGGATCTACCTTTTTGAGGTGGGCTCCAGGGTGAAAGTTGATTCGATCCAAACCAAATTGGTAAGTTCGTTCAATTTCATCCATAAAAGAGTCGATGCTTTGACGCCGTTTTTCGGCATCTGGATTACCTAAGTTTATAAGATACCCATTATGAGGAAGTACTTGTTCTGCTTTAAATCCCCCCTCTCTCATGGCATCTTTAAAAAGGGTGATTTGTTCTTCAGTTAATGGGGCTGCTTTCCACTGTTTTTGATTCTTTGTAAACAAGGCAAATGCATTTGCTCCAATTGCAACGGCGTTTTCAACCGCTTTGTGAGCGCCTCCTGCAGCGCTGACGTGTGCTCCAATGTAATGCATATAGACTCCTTATCTACGAAGGTACGGAAGATGGAAGCCCTTGTCAATCGAAAAGCCTCGTGATACCTTCTTGGGCAATGAGTAAGGAAGGTACTATTTGAGTAACCATAGATATATGTTAGGAGATGAAATCCACGGATTTCAACTCGAATCAATCGATGTTTTAGAGGATTACCACGGGTATGGCTACCTGTTTCGTCATCGAATTAGTAAGATGGAAGTCTACCACGTTGCAAACGATGATAGTGAGAACTTCTTTGCCTTCATCTTTAAAACTCCCCCAGTAGATGATTGTGGCACCCCTCATATCATAGAACACTCGGTGTTAGCTGGTTCAAAGCGATATCCCATTAAAGATCCATTTATGTCGCTTCTTAAAGGGAGCGTGAACACCTTTATGAATGCTATGACGTATCCCGATTACACCATCTATTTAGCTGCTTCACCCTTAGAAGCCGATTATCAAAATCTTTTTCAGCTCTATAGTGATGCA
The DNA here is from genome assembly GCA_041655255.1 of Sphaerochaetaceae bacterium. Classification (GTDB taxonomy): domain Bacteria; phylum Spirochaetota; class Spirochaetia; order Sphaerochaetales; family Sphaerochaetaceae; genus JBBAFS01. The sequence continues at coordinate 16,308 of JBBAFS010000012.1, read as the reverse complement.
GTATTTAACCCACTACTGAGAGAAGAGACCTTTTGGCAAGAGGGGATTCGCCTCGTTCAACATGAAAATGGAGAGTACTCATTTGATGGGGTGGTATTTAATGAGATGTTAGGAGACCTCTCCAATCATGACTCACTTGTAGGAAGAGCTAGTGTGCGAAGCTTATTTCCCGATACTCCCTACTATTATGAATCGGGAGGAGATCCTTCTTCTATTGTGAATCTCCATTACCAACAATTCTTAGGGTATTATACAACCCATTACCACCCATCAAACTGCCGTCTCTTTTTATATGGATCTCAACAAGTAGAACAACAACTGGAACTTCTTGATCGTCTCTATATTGGTGATGCTGTAGCAATGACTCCAAGAGGGCCATCAGCTTTAGCTAAAAGTTGGACTAAGCCTAAAGTGATTCACACCCATAGCCTCAGTGAAGAGGGGAGTGAACATGAGACTTCTTCAGTAACTATTAACTGGGCTACAACACAGGTGGAGAACTCACTAGAAGTAACCACCCTCTCAATTCTTACCGATATCTTATTAGGAAATCCTGGATCACCGCTGTACAAAGCAATTATTGAATCGGGTTTAGCAGAAGATATCTCTCAAATCAGTGGAATGGATACCACCTTTAGACAGATGACCTTCAGTGTCGGCTTTAAAGGAATTGATCCGAATCGAAGTGAAGAAGCATTACAGGTTGTGATTGATGAACTTCGTCGCCTCGTAGAACAAGGGATTCCACGAACAATGGTACTTAATGCCCTAAAGCGACAAGAGTTTCAAGCACAAGAACTCACAGGAGATCTTCCAATAGGCTTTAGAGCAATGACTCGAGCTCTTAGAGGATGGCTTCAAGGTTCTCAACCACACTCAACTATTGGCTTTACCCAAGATGTAAAAACTCTACGCACCTTAGTTGAACAATCGATGGTTCAAGAAGGTGAACTGTTTAGTCAACAAGGGGGAAAAGGATATTTTGAACAGTGGATTCAAACACACCTTCTCGATAACCCTCACCGTTCGGTGGTGGTAGTAACTCCCTCTTTGAGTTATAACGAACAACTAGAAAAAGCTATTGCTCAACGGTTGAACCATCTTACCCAAGAGGTAAGTGATGAACAATTAGAGAGTATCAGAAAACAGAATGCCCAGTTTCACCAATTTGAAGAAAAGCAAGAGAGTGAAGAAGATCTTGCCACTATCCCTCAGTTACACCGAGAGGATCTTCCAACAGAAATTAGAATACTTGATCAACAGCTTAAGAACGTAGAGGGTGTCTCTCTCTATCTTCAACCGATGGAGAGTAATGGTATTATCTACCTCGATGGGTTTTTCACCCTCGATCACTTAACTCAAAAAGAGATGATGCTTATTCCCCTTTTAGCTCGATTATTAACAATGACCCATGTTGGAGACTCTTCATACGATGAAGTAGCTCTCAGGATGCGAGAAGTCACTGGAGGATTGTTCTTCTTTGTCGAAAATTCACGTGTCATAGGGCAAGAGAGTGATAGCTTTACCGCTTTAGGTGTGAGAATTAAAACACTTGAACGTGATTTTGAACAAGGTGTGTTACTTCTCAAAGATCTCCTGTTTGATGCTGTGGTGGTTGACCCCCAGCGTATTAAAGCAGTCCTTCTTGATCAAATCAGTAACTACAGTTCATCTATCTTAGACGCTGGTCATATGTTTGCTTCTCAGAGAGCTGCTTCTCACTTTTCAGCAACACTACACCAAAGTGAGTTATGGGGTGGCATTGCTCAGTGGAACTTCCTTAAAGGTATCGACCTTAGTGATGAGCACAGCCTTAAGGAGGTGGGAGATTCTTTATTAAAAATCTATACTCATCTATTTCGCAAAGAGAATACAGTCTTACACTTGTGTGCCTCTGAACAATTACTTTCTGAAAGCGAAGAATATGTACATACCTTTATTACCTCCTTAGATGAACACACACTTCAAAAAAACCCAACACAACACCTCGCTGAAGTTAAGCACCTCACAGAAGTATTTACTGCCCCCTCTTCGGTGAGTTACAACGCTTTAGTGTGTCGATCTGCAGCTCCACTTGATCCACTACAAGCCCACCAAGGAGTGTTAGCAGCACTACTGACAACTAACCACTTATGGAGTGCCATTCGGGGCAAAGGTGGGGCATACGGAGCAAGTAGTAGTGTCGATATGTTAGAGCAAGTGTGTACGTTTGCTAGTTATCGTGATCCACGAATTGAAGCGACATTGGACGACTTTGTCTCTGTGTTAGAAATAGTTGCACAACAAGGGGTAGATGAGAAAGCTCTTGAGGCGACTATCGTTCGAATCATTGGGCGTGAGATCAGACCACTGTTTCCTAACAATGCATCACTGTTAGCATTTCGAAGATCTTTGTATGGCATTGATGATCAAATGCGTCTACAAAGAAGAACATGGGTGTTAGAAACCAGTGTAGAAGATATTAAAAAAGCGGCACAGTCTCTTATCGATTCGATACAACACTCTTCGAGTGTAGCTGTTATAACAGCTCAAACTACGTTGCACAAACAAGAACCAGGGGGAAGGTTGAAAGAGGTAGTTCCAACAAAGCTCCCTCTTTAAGGGCGATTATTAGGGAGCGACTCTCCCCATATCTTTGCTAAGTTGTTCAGCCCTTGGGGATCTCGGATCTTAAGGACAACACACCACCGAATACTGGCATTACCTCGAGCAATATCTTCAGCGAGTGTTCGGCATGTAGGACTCCCACATAAACCACAGTCGATCCCTGGAAGTGTTTCAGTTAGTTTTTGAACTTTTTCAAGTTTTTGAAGAGCAGTTGCTGTATCAACAGCGAGCTGAAATGAGTTTTTTGCAACAATTCGCTCAGTCTTTAAATCCCTAATTAATTCTTTTGAAACATGTTCAATACTCTTAAGAGCTTCAGAGGGGAGAGTCTGTTCAAGTGTGGAGGCATGGTGTTTAATTCTCTCCGTTGCCAAAAAGCGGTTTCTTGGAGTAATAACTCCCCCTGTACAGCCAGTATCACACGCTCTGAGTTCTAAAAAGTCTAAATTTTCTAACCGATCATCTTCAACAAGTTCTAAAAACTCTACTACGTTATGAATTTCATCGACTGCTAAAGTTCTCCCTTTCATAGAAGCACTCTCACCTTTTGTTAAACTCCATAAAAAGGCTTGTTGGGTAATAAGAGGTTTTTTATTTTGTGTGGACTGTTTTTTGAATTGCTCTTTTCTATTGGCCAAATCCTTTTGAATTAAGTTGAAAATATAATCGAGATTCAATCCCCCTTGAATTAAGCCACTTGTGGCTGAACCAGGAGTTTTAATTTGAGCATACTTAGCAGCACATGGGGTGATATAAAAGATGCCAATATCTTCACTGTTATGCCCCTCATGAATTAATAATGAGCGGGCATAGATGGCAGTAATTTGTGCTGGGGTTCGAACCAAGTTAATGTTTGGTAATAAAGAGGGGTAACGAAGCTGAATAAGGCGAACCATCGCAGGGCAATACGAAGAGATTACCGGATGGCTATCGGAGTAGACACTAATTTTTCCACCAAGGGCGTGGAGAATATCGACTCCTAATTCAGCGTAATAGATGTGGGTAAATCCTAAATGACGAAGAGAGTCAAACATCTGTTGTTCACTCACATCATCTTCAAATTGACCAATCATGAGTGAAGGGACAATAGCAACACGAATAGCGTAGTCAAAGATCTGTTGAAAATCACTTTGTTCAATAATGATGGCATCATGTGGACACGCATCCATACATTGACCACAATCGACACATCGCTCGGGATCTACTTTTGCTTTTCCCCCGGTGACACGAATCGCTTCAGTTGGGCACACCCTCATACAATGGGTACATCCAATACAAAGAGGCTCGACAATCATAAGCGTGTGATGAAACGGTGCATCAGCCATCTATATGTACATCCTTTTTATACTTCAAAAATTAACGTCATATGAGTGGGTTTGTCTTTGCCACTATCAATACTCATATAATCACAATTCTTTTTAATATTTGATAACCCCATACCAGCACCAAAGCCCATCTCTCTCACCTCTTGAGTTGCTGTGGACCACCCTTCGGTCATCGCCAATTCAACATCAGCAATACCAGGACCAGTATCGATGACATCGAGTCGCACTTTATCAGGGGCAATATGGCATGACACCGATCCTCCATATGAGTGGGCTACAACATTTACTTCGGCCTCATAAAGGGCTACGACAATCCGTTTAATATGAGAAGTGCTGAAGCTCAGTTGCTTTAATATTTTTTTGATTTCACTAGAAACTTTGCCAGCGTTAGCAAAATCTCCAGAGTTTACTTGATACTCTAGTTGCATACTCACCTCTAATAGACAGGATCAAGGCCATGTTTAAACAACAGTCCACTTGAGCGGAACATGGAATAGGGTGTGGTGATAAGTGTAATGTTATGTTCCTCAGCCAAAGAGATCATGGTGGGGGTTGGAACTTTGTCTCTCACAAACAAAATATGTGAGATATCACTCATCTCGGCAGTCCGAATAGCCTGATTGTTTGAAAGGCCTGTTATTAAGAGGATGTCATCTGCTAACAAAGTGAGCACATCACTCATAAGATCGGAAGAAAACCCTAAAAGGACTTCTCGTTCAAGATTCTCTTCTCCACACAAAACGGTGCCATTCACAATTTGAACAACGTCGCTTAATTTCATCTACTCACTCCTTGGCCAACAGTATATCATGGAGAGACAAGCATGTGTCAAATTACATGTGGAATGAGAGTGCTTTTATCGATATACTAAAGGGAAGGTAAACTCGTAACTAGGAGAGTGTGGTGAAGTTTGTAGGAGCACTAGATCAGGGGACAACAAGCACACGATGTATCTTATTTGATCATCAAGGCAATATCTGCTATTCACATCAAAAAGAACACACCCAATATTTCCCACAACCGGGATGGGTAGAACACGACCCACTAGAGATTTGGGAAGCAACTCAAGAGGTAATTGAACACGCTCTTACTCAAGGAGAAATTAGCTTTAATGACCTTGTAGCATTGGGTATCACAAACCAGCGTGAAACAATTGTGGCGTGGGAAGTTGAGAGTGGAAAGATTCGTCATAACGCCATTGTGTGGCAAGATCTCAGAGGAGCTGCTCTTATTGATGCACTTGTTGATCGTGTTGGCTCTGAGTATATCCATAAGCGTAGTGGTCTTATCCCCAGTCCCTATTTCTCGGCTTCTAAAATAGCCTGGATGTTAGAAAACGATCCCTCTTTAAGAGATGATGCTTCTCAAGGGAAAGTAGTCTTTGGGACGATGGATGCCTTTTTAGTCTATAAGCTCACCGGGGGTCGTATTGTCACCGATGTGACAAATGCTTCACGTTACTTATTGATGAACATTGAGACATTGAATTGGGACGATGAGTTATTAGAGCTCTTTAACATCCCAAAAGCTTCACTACCTCGTGTTGTCCCATCCATTGGAGAAATCTATGGGTACACTACAGTAGATGGTCCTTTGAAAGGACCCATTCCGGTATGTGGTATCTTAGGAGACCAACAAGCGGCTTTATTTGGTCAAGGATGTTTTGAAGTGGGGGAGATGAAAAGCACCTATGGGACAGGAGGCTTTCTATTAGCAAATATTGGTCACGAAATCCAGTTCTCTGAAAATGGATTGTTAACTACCGTTGCCTATCAAATGAAGGGTGAAAAACCTTTATATGCTTTAGAGGGGTCGATTGCTGTAGCTGGTTCTTTAGTTCAATGGGCACGAGATAATTTAAAACTAGTAGAGAGTGCTCAACAACTCGATACAGAAGCTGAAAAAGTTGAAGATAATGGGGGAGTGTATATCGTTCCCGCTTTCAGTGGACTTTTTGCCCCATATTGGCGTAGTGATGCTCGTGGGGTTATTGTAGGTCTTACTGGCTATGTGACAAAAGAACATATCTGTCGTGCCATATTAGAGGCGACAGCTTTTCAAGTAAAAGATATAGTGGATGCCATGCAAAAGGATTCACAATTGACCATCTCTCAGCTTAAAGTCGATGGAGGAATGACCAATAGTGAACCGCTGATGGCGTTTCAAGCCAACTTATTAGGAGTCGATGTTATTCGTCCTAAAGTTGCTGAGACCACAGCTTTAGGTGCTGCCTATGCTGCTGGGTTAACAGTTAATTTTTGGCCATCGTTAGAAGTGGTACGCCAACAGTGGCAAGCTGATCGCTTATGGAGTAGCACACTCGATGAACACACAAGAGATCGATTGATGGCATCGTGGAAAGAGGCAGTGAAACGGACACTGAATTGGGTTGTTGAACAAAAAGAGGAGAGCGTGTGAGTAGTATGATAAAACAGATATGGGTATATGCCTCACCAATTATTCAAATTGGGGTGTTGGCTTACCTTTTTTATCAATTCCATACAGCTGTAGCACAAACAAAAGCTCAACAAATTTCGAGGATTGTATTTGTCCTCATTGGGCTCTATGCGCTGAGTCGACTTCTCCACTTAGAGGCTTTTATTTGGCTCTTTAGATATATCCCTATTCCAACAGTAATTTTTGTAGGGGTGGTTTACCAGCCCGAACTTCGGCGTGCCTTCACCCAAATCTTTAGTGGTCGTAGACGTTTATTTGGGATGGGAACACAAACAACGGTCGATCAGATTGATATGATTTTAAATGCATGTAATATTCTGGTCTCGAAAAACAGGGGGGCACTGATTGTCTTTACCCGTCATCTCGGAATTAAAGGGGTCATCGATACAGGGACAAAACTCAATGCCGATCTCTCCAGTGCCTTGATATTAACAGTATTTGACCACGATACACCTTTGCATGATGGAGCTATGGTGATTCAAGGGGGAAGGATAGTCGCTGCTGGTTGTTATTTACCTTTGAGTGAACAAACCGATATTAAAAAGAGCTTTGGAACACGACATAGAGCTGCTTTAGGTTTAGCAGAAGAGTCGGATGCTATTGTCTTAGTGGTCTCAGAAGAGACCGGAGCGATAAGTCTTACCTATAATGCTCACCTCTATTATGATTTAGAGACATCAACGGTGAAAAAGATGCTCTTAGCACTCTTTAGTTATCAAGATATTACACCGCAAGATGTAGTGGAGGGTTCAATCGATGAAACAGAGTAATCTAGGGCGAACCTTTACCCATAACTGGCCAACAAAGGTCCTCTCTTTGTTATTAGCTATCGGAGTTTTTGTAGTTATCACTTCAATTTCAACAGATACTCGAATTGTAGAAATTCCAATCGAGGTGATATTACCATCTGATTATGTTCCCGAGAGTACTGTAGCCGATACGATACAACTCCGTATTACCAGCGAGAGTGCTTACCTTGCGTTGATCAACCCTTATGAAGTGAAAGCGAGTGCAGATTTTTCTCATGTTGCAAAAGAGGGAGTTGTCAGCGTCCCAGTACTGATCGAAGCAGATACTCGATTATTTGATATTCCTGTCACGTTTCATCCTGAGCCTGAACGATTACGAATCTACTTCTCGCGCACCCGAGGTGGGGAGAACTCTTTGTGATAAAAGGTATTGGGGTGGATTCAGTCTCTATTCCCCGTTTTATAAAAAAGAACTTCTCCTCTCACATTATTCAAAGGATGTTTCACCCATCAGAGGTTAAACAGATTCACACCTTAGAGGGAGAAAGTCGCTTCTCTTTTATGGCTTCTCGCTTTGCAGCAAAAGAGGCTTTTGTGAAAGCATTAGGTGAGGGTTTTAGGGCTATTGCCCCATCTCATATCGCTGTTGTTGTCGATGAGTTAGGAAAACCCACGTTACAACTTGATGAAAAAGATCGCATGCGACTTCATTTAGAGAATGTGAGAATCCACCTCTCTCTTACCCATGAAGATCCCACTGCTATTGCTTTTGTTGTGTTGGAGGAGACGTGTGGCACACACTAATTACAACCGTCCCACTTCGTTTCCTCTTGAACCAGGAAGTCGAAGAATCCGCTTGGATGTGAGTTATGATGGAGCCCTTTTTTCAGGGTGGCAAACTCAAAAAGGGGTGAGAACGGTTCAACACGAGATTGAAAAAGCATTAGCTAAGATTATCAAAGAGGAGGTCCATGTCCAAGGGTCGGGTCGTACTGATGCAAAGGTCCATGCGTTGGGACAAGTCGCCCATTTTGATACAACAAACCACTCAGTGCCTGCACAGGTTTTTGCCTTAGCGTTAAATCAGAACCTTGCTAAAGATATCCGTATTATCTCATCTTCCGAAGTAAGTGAACAATTTCATGCCCGATTTACTTCAACAAGTAGAGAGTATCACTACTACGTCAAAGAGATTAAAGATATCACCCCGTTTGATCGCCACCGCGTAGGGGTGGTACGACGTTTTCCCTCGTTAGAGTTGCTAAACTCATACGCTCAGATCTTACTTGGAATTCATGACTTTACCACCTTTGCCTCAGCTCATGATCAAAGTCACTCTAAGGTACGTGATATCTTTACAAGTGAATTCTCCCTCACCTACGATCAATGGGAGAAGCCACTACTTATCTACAAAGTGTGTGCAAATGCTTTTTTAATGCACCAAGTACGTTCTATGGTAGGGACGATGCTTCAATTGGGTCATAACAATGAGAAAAGTAGTGAATTACAACGGCGATTAGAGAGTAGAAGAAGAGAGGAGGCTGGAAGAACAGCAGAAGCACAAGGCCTCTATTTGTATAGGATTAGTTATGAGTGAAGATAAAGAGTATCTGTGGAATCTCTACAATGAAGTTATTGAGTATATCGATGGGGATGATACCCATGTACGAGAATATGTTCCACCTCAAGTTGAATATCTCAAAGAGGACAAACCATCGATCTACTCAACACTCAAAGAGTTAGAGGTCGCTGTGAGTCAATGCACATTATGTCGTCTCAGTGAAACACGACATCTTACAGTGTTAGGTGAAGGCCCTTCAAAAGCGAAGGTGATGGTTATCGGAGAAGGTCCAGGAAGTGAAGAAGATAAAGAGGGCAGACCCTTTGTTGGTAAAGCGGGGGTCTATCTCGATGCATGGCTCAAAAGTATCTCCCTAGATCGAACTCGCAACTGTTACATCACCAATATTGTTAAATGTCGTCCCCCTCACAATAGAGATCCTCATGAGGATGAAGCTTTGGCATGTTTAGCGTACTTAGAACGCCAAATTGAGCTTGTTAAACCTGAGGGAATCTTATGTGTTGGTAAAGTAGCTGCACACTATTTACTCAAAGAGGACAAACCTCTTGGCCAACTCAGAGAGAAAATCCACTTGTATCAAACTATTCCTGTGGTGGTGACCTACCACCCATCAGCTGTATTACGAAATCAACAACTACGTGGTGCAGTGTGGGAAGATCTTCAACAGTTAGCCCAGTTATTACACCTCCCTCTTGTGAATAAAAGGGGCTAAAGGATGTTTGTAGAAGTTCTTTTTAATACACCAGTACGTAATCGCTTTACCTACGAAGTAAAAGAGGACCACGCTTTGGAAGTGGGAATGCGCGTTGTTGCTCCGTTTGGGAAAAGAGAACTGAGCGGTTTTGCTGTAGAGCTCAAAAAGCAGATCGAAAAAACCTCCTATGAAATAAAAAGCATTAAACGTGTTGTCGATAAAGAGCCGTTGTTTGGAGAGAAAGAGATTGCCCTAGCTCAATGGATAAGTCGATTCTATTTATGTAGTGAAGGAGAGGCTCTTAGTGCCATGATTCCTGGGGGGAGAAAAGAGATTGAAGTTCCCCCTTTACTAGTGGATGAAGATATTAGAGAGATTGATGATGAGCATCTCAGTGAGGAACAACAATCGGCAATTAAAAGCATCATCGACAGTGAGCTAAACATCCATTACCTGTATGGGATAACGGGAAGTGGTAAAAGTGAAGTCTATTTTAAAGTCGCTCAACATGTCATTGATCAAGGGGGACAAGTTATCTACCTTGTGCCTGAAATTACCCTCACTCACCAACTTGCTCAACATGTATTAAAGAGATTTGGGAAACGAGTCGCTATCTTACACTCACTGTTATCTCCCTCACAACGACTTACTGAGTGGAAACGAATTAAAAAAGGTGAGGTTGATATCGTCATCGGAGCACGAAGTGCGATTTTTGCCCCTTTTGAACACCTAAAACTCATTATTATTGACGAAGAGCATGAAAGCTCGTACAAAGCAGGTTCCACCCCTCGCTACCATGCTCGCCAAGTTGCCCAAAAGAGGGCTTCTATGGAGAATGCTTTTTTAATCATGGGAAGTGCTACCCCCTCATTAGAAGCTTATTACATGATGAGTGAAACTAACCTTGTTCAAAAACACACCTTACATACACGCGTTGCAGGAGGAGAGCAACCTCTTATACGTGTTGTCCATATGTTGCCTGAAAAAGGGTTGTTATCTCGAGCACTGATTTCAAAGATGAAACAGACCCTTGATAAAAAGAAACAAGTTATCCTGTTTTTAAACCGAAGAGGATTTAGCCACTACTTTCACTGTCGAAGTTGTGGGTATGAATTAAGTTGTCCCCACTGCTCTATATCGCTGACATACCATAAAGCTCGTCACACAATGATTTGCCACTATTGTGGGTATCAACGCTCTCCTATGAAAACATGCCCAGAGTGTCACTCTTTGGATGTCGGGTATGGCACATTTGGCACTGAGATGGTCGAACAAGAGGTGAAATCTCTATTCCCGCTTCATAGTATTGAGCGCTTAGATACCGATGTGATTAAGAAAAAAGATCAAGTTGCCTCAATTCTCCAATCCTTTAAAGAGCGAAAAATCGATATTCTGTTAGGGACGCAGATGGTAGCAAAAGGGTTGAACTTTCCCCATGTCGATTTAGTAGGTATTGTGTTAGCTGATAGTGCCTTACACTTACCCGATTTCAGATCTCAAGAGCGGACCTACTCATTAATTGTCCAAGTAAGTGGAAGAGCAGGGCGTTTTAGCCAAGATGGAGAGGTCTTAGTTCAAACCTTCCATCCCGATAATCCTGCTATTTTGTATGCAACGACTTCTCAAGCTGAGTTGTTTTACGAACAAGAACTTAGAAGTAGGAAAGAGACCTTCTATCCACCATATTCGCGAATGGTGAATTTTACCATTCGTAGTAAATCTCAACAAAAAGCAATTGAAGCTATTGAGGATTTACATCAATTACTCAATCAAGCTTTAGCTCTATTACAAAAGCAACTTCCACCTGAAGATATCCCTACGTTATTAGGACCAGCTCCCTCTCCCATTGAGAAAATTGCCGGTTCGTATCGCTACCACATTGTACTGCGTGGCAAAGAGATTCATTGGGTGTTACAAGTCGCTCGTGCAATGTATGAACAATATAGTCCCCCATCAAGTGCCTACTTTGAAATAGACGTTGACCCTCTCTCAATGCTCTAAAGATTGACGCCCTTCTCAGTTTAGAAGTATTATAGCCCTATGTTAGATATCTACACGTTAGGAGACGAAGTTCTCCGTGAAAAAACTACCCGGGTAACCGAATTTGATAATGCTCTCGCTTTGTTAGTCGATGCGATGTTTGATACGATGGTTGAAGCCGACGGCATAGGGTTAGCAGCCCCCCAAGTGGGTGTCTCTAAACGCCTCTTTGTCATTGACACACGCCAAGAACATCAGAAGTATGTCTTTATTAACCCAGAAATTCTTCAAATGAGCCCTGAAGAGGGATCTCATGAAGAGGGGTGTTTAAGTATACCTGGGGTGTATGCAGATGTGATTCGACCATTAGAAATTACCATCCAAGCTCAAGATCTCAAAGGGAAAGCTTTTACCTTGCACGCAGATGGTCTTTTAGCTCGAGCTATTCAACACGAATTAGACCACCTTAATGGTGTACTGTTTATCGATCGACTCGAACAGACAACCCAGCAAGAGGTTATAAAAGCATATAATCGACTCCACAAGATAAAGAAGTGAGGCTCTTACATGGATAAAAAGGGCCTACGCATCTTATTTGCAGCTAATCCAGAGATAGCTGTACCAACTCTTACGACCCTTCATCAACACTTTGATGTGGTGGGGGTTCTCACCAATACCGATAAGCCAACAGGAAGAGGGAGAAAACTCGCCCCTCCTGCAATAAAGGTTAAGGCATTAGAATTAGGGATACCAGTTCTTCAATGTGACCGCTTAAACAGTGAAGCTCGAGATGAGGTCGAAAAACTCAATCCAAACTTTTTACTCTCTTTTGCCTGTGGTCACTACTTTGGACCTCGATTTTTAGCACTCTTTGATAAAGGAGATGCTAATATTCACCCCTCACTATTGCCCCAATATCGTGGTCCGAGTCCTATTCAATACACAATTTTGGAACAACAAAAGATCACTGGAATTAGTATTCAACGTATTGCCAAAGAGATTGATAGTGGAGATCTTCTTTCACAGATGAGCTTTGAGCTCGATTGTACTGAAACCACCGCTTCTTTATCTGAGAAGGTCGCTCACCTTGTTCCCTCTTTTGCTGTAACAACATTAAAAGAGTATGAGAAAGGCTTAATCAGTGAAAAGCCACAAGTTGGAGATATTACTCACACATCTCTCATACGAAAAGAAGATGCCCTGATTCATTGGAATGAAGCTGCCTCTCTCATTCATGCATCAATACGGGCATACTACCCGTGGCCAAAGGCTCATACCCTGTTAGATGGGACTCCCTTGTACATCACAGAAGTAGGAGATATAGAACCCTTAGGTGAATATGAGGGATTAGAGGTAGGAAAAGTAGTCTCTTTTAATCGAACAAAAGGAGTCGGTGTCACTACAAAAGATGGCCTGTTATATATAAAAAAATTACAACTAGCACAAAAAAAAGAGATGAGTGTGCACGATTTTCTTAATGGTCACCCGCACCTGTTACACTCAACATTAGGAGAGTAAGGATGATAAGAGGCTCAGTGCCCCGAATTGTAGCTCTTGTTCTTATTCTCATATTTCTCACCACTTCTTTGTACTCCCAACAACCTACAGTAGCATTAGTGCTCTCAGGTGGGGGAGCTCGAGGTGTTGCCCATATTGCTGTGATTGAAAAGCTTGAAGAGATAGGCATCCCCATTGATATGGTGCTTGGAACAAGTATGGGAGCATTTGTTGGAGCTTTGTATGCTGCTGGTTACTCCCCATCAGATATGAGAGAGTTTGTACAATCAATCGATGTGCTTGATATGTTTGCTGTGACGGTAAACCCTATTGAAATAAGTGATCCTGTTCCTCTGAAGTTTTATCGAGATAACTTGTTTATGCTCAACTTTGGTGGTGGGGGACTTGGTTCTGGCCCTGGGATAGTGGGTGATCAAAATATTGTCCATCTTTTAAATAACCTTTTTGTGAATGTAAGTAGCATCACCGATTTTGATGAACTAGAGATCCCTTTTCGTGCTGTAGCAGCTGATGCAATCACTGGGAAGAAAGTCCTTTTTTCACATGGATCACTTGTTTCAGCGGTCCGTGCTAGTATCTCAATCCCTCTTGTGTTTACCCCCTATCTTGTCGATGGGAGATATTATGTTGATGGTGGTATTGTCGATAATCTTCCGATACTTGAGGCAAGAAAACTTGGAGCAGATATTATTATTGCTGTTGATGTAAACACTACATCAACTGAGAAACAGAGTGAAGATATTGAATCTCTTTCTCACATGCTTGAACATGTGGTCGATGTTATCACCTTACACACCGTCGCTCATCAGCTTAAAGAGAGTGATCTTCTTATTACCCCCACCGGAGGTGATTACAATTCTCTCTCTTTTACTAACCTTGACAAGTTTCTCCAAATTGGCAAAGAGGCAGTAGAACAATCGCACCAGCAGTTACAAGATCTTGCCGACCATATTGCCTTAGTTCGCCCATTAGAGGTTAAAGACCCCACTCGACGTGGGTCATACTTTGATCGAGAAGATATCATCATTAGGAAGATCCGCACCGATCACTCTTTTGTTGAAGGGTATGATCTTCATCGGCTCTCATTTTTATTAAGTAGACCATTTACTTCTCAACAAAGAGCTCTGTTAAAAAGAGAGGCAGATGAGATTCGAGACCGCTATTATATCAGTACTGTCCATTACACCATCGAGGATGTGATTCAAACTGATGGGAATCTCACCTATGGAGATGTGGTGTTAAAGAGCCAACGATATACACCAAAGACATCGACACTATCTGGTTCTCTCTTTGGAGCTACCAGTGTGACATTCTCGCCATATCACGCAACCCAAATTTCTCATCGCCCCGATTTTGCCTTTAACTACACTAACTACAATGTGTTTAACCAACCAATTCGATTAAGAGTCTCTCTTTCGAATGACGATGCTCTTCGAGTCGCCTCCTCAATAGATAACACATGGAAACAACGCTGGAGGGTTGGCTTTGAAGGGGAGTTTCTTACAGGGGGTATTCACCCACTGAATCTACGCACAACACTACGGGGAGTCAAAGAACGAGATCGTCTTATTGGGGCCTCTGTATATGCTGAACACCGTATTCGTAAAGAGTATGCCTTACGCCTTCAAGCAGAAAGAGAATATATGTGGTTTGGCCAAGGGGACTCACTGTTTTATAAGCCTCTTTTTTCTGTCTCCATCGGAGGTGTGTATACCACTTTACCAATCACCTTTTTCCCCACTAGAGGAATACGTGCTGATTTAAGAGCGAAATTGGAATTCCCATTTTTTAAGCGATATCAAGCAGAAGCCCAGTTTCAAGCAGCAATTCCTCTTGGGATGAGAGACACCCTCTTATTTCATGCGAAAGGTGGTTTCTCTCATGGAATGACTCCCAAAAAAGATGCATTTTTCGATTATGGTGGGATACAAGGAATTCCCACATTTGGGGGAGGATCTTACGTAGATGAGCTCGTGATGGGGAAAATAACATACCTTCATTGGTTTAGAACTGGCTCTATTTCGACGCTCTTACATAGTATGCTCAGTGGTGGGATACGAGGAGCCAGCGTCAATGAAATCTTTGAACATGATCTGTTTGAGCGTAATGAAGCTCCCATGTTCTCCTCATTACACGCATTTGATCTAAGTGCCTCAGTCGCTTTTGGCTTTAAATTTGAACGAATGGACCTATTGATCGGCTTTGCAGTCGATTTGAATGCACAAGTCTCTTTGTTTATTGAAGTGCTCTGAAAAGAGATGTATGGTGGAGAGATATGAAACATCTGCTTAAAACAGTAGGACATCTTCTTACACCCATTGTTGTAGTGATGATTGCGGTATTGTCATTAAAACCTTTAGACGATCAAACTCTCATGCCACTTTTCCCCTATGCGGATAAGGTTTTCCACTTTCTCGCCTATGGAGCTTTAGCATGTGTGATGTTGTGGTCGATGAGTAAAGCAAGTGATACCCGCTCGTATAACGACGTGATTCGAGAAAACTGGATTTCGATTATATTAGTATTCTCAATCTCTCTTATCATTGGAATCTCCTTAGAGTTGGTCCAACCAGTGTTTGGACGATATTACGAACTTGGAGATATTGTTGCTAACGCAATAGGTAGTATTGCAGGGCTCGCCGTCTCAGTAGCAATCATGGTATTGACACACATCTATGGAGAGAAGGATGCTTCTGTATGAGTGTGAGTTTGGATCAACTAACACTTCTTATTACTCAACATCTCATTAAAGCTTCCCAAGAGTTAGAAGAGCCTTTAGTGAAACAACTTCACCTTATGAGAGAGAAGACACACAAAGCATTACTAGAGCTGCCACAAAGTGAGACTAAAGCTATTGGTAAAACCAGTTCTTCATTAGAAGTTCTAGATGCTATTATTACAAACTTAGAACTCTCTCAAACACACCACATCCCCATGTGCCAAGATACTGGGATGGTCGTAGGGGTCATTGAGATGGGTAAAAACCTCCCTGTAAGCATGCATGACATTGAAAGTGCTATCATTGAAGGGATAAAAGAGGCAGAGACTAAAGGTCTTTTTAGATTCTCAGTAGTAGATGATCCTCTTTATGAGAGGGTAAATCTCAACACAAATGCTGCTCCAATTCTCTATTGGGAGACGAGTGAGCACTCTTCTTTGACCATTCATCTGATGCTCAAAGGCTTTGGTAGTGAAAACTGTAGCCGTTTAGTGATGCTCAATCCCACCTCTACACCCAAAGATGTCATTGCTTCAGTTGCGCAAGCAGTCCAAGATGCTCAAGGTAAACCATGCCCTCCCGTTGTTGTTGGAGTGGGCTTGGGTGGAACTGCAGAGCGTTCATTACTGTTATCAAAAAAAGCCCTCTTTAGAGAGACAGGAAAAAGTCACGTTGAC
>JBBAFS010000011.1:0-31159 GCA_041655255.1 Sphaerochaetaceae bacterium | reverse complement strand
AGGCCACGTAACAGAGAATTATTACTCAATATTGCACCTTGAAAAGGACAGCTTTATCGAAATTGAGCATAGAGGGGAACTTTATGCTCTTGGTTTTATTGAAGGAGAAGGTTTTATAGAAGCCCTTAATGGAGCTACAGTGTATGATGGATTATTTATCTCTTCATTCCGTGGAGGCTCTGCTTCTTCAAAAATAGAAGATAAAGTGTTTCCTTTTGATCAGTTTACTGTTGCTCAAATTGAAGTGCCGTTAACTATTCACTCAGGTTCTAGTTATATTGCTAAGGCTCTTTTGTATGCTGGAGAGAAATATTATAGCGGCGATTTTCCTATTGTTGGAAGAAATGGGATGATTCGAATAAAGAACAATGGGACTGTGGTAAAAACCTTTAATACTGAGAATGGGCAAAATACTTTCACCATTCATGGTAATGGTACCATTGATAACAGTAGTGTAAAAATGGGCTCTCTTTCTGCGAGCACTAAAGGAAGAGCTATTCCATTTGATGGAACATGGCACTTTGTTATTTCTAATGGTACATCTCTTACAATAGGAGCTAGTGTTGCTTTCTTACCAGGAAGTTCATTTAGTATTGAAAGTAATGCGAGAGTAACTGTTAAAAGTTCAAATACCTTTACTATTTTTAAGTGGGCTTATAAAGATGATTACAATAATTATCCTAATGCAGGAATTACAGACTATTATCGCCATCAAGTAGAACTAGAATACTCAGCTGAAAGTGAAGCTTATGTAATTAATGAAGGAACGCTCATAATTGAGAAAGGTGCTGGAATAGCAGGTAAGGTAGAAGGGGTTGAGCCTGATATAAAAGAAGGAGCTCTAAGGGAATATATGTTTTATAGAGTTGAAGGATCGGCAAAAACAGCACTCCCGGTAGAGTATGAGGTGGGATATTCCCAGTAGAGGTTTCGCGGGAACTTGCCAATAATCATCAATTAAATACAAAATCTCTTCAAAGAGTGAAGTAGTTAGTGTATAGTTTTTCCTATGGCTAAAAATAAGTACGAAGCTCAGGTCGTAGATAACATAAGACGCTTTAGGATAGCTAGAGATTTGTCTCAGCATGAACTTGCTGCTCTTAGCGGGCTACACATCGGATATATAGGGGGGATAGAAGCTCACTCTCGATTTCCAAAAATTATAAATATAAAAAAAATTGCTGATGCATTGGAAATAGATATTGCCTATCTATTAAGCCCTAGGTTGACAGAACAAATAGACCAGGTATCATCGTTGTCTGAGTCATTGATAGAACATGTGAAGCAGTACTTAAATTCATTATAATGAACCCAATTAGAATCTTAAATTTTAATTAGTGTGGATCAGGGGAGAACAGCATGGAAGAACAACTACTAAGAGATCCTTACGAGATGGAGATTATAGAATCTATTAAAATGTTTCGAATGATAAGAGGGCTGACTCAACAAGAGCTGGGACTACTTTCAGGATTGCCGACTAGCACTATTGGAGGAATAGAGTCAGGGGCTCGATTTCCAAAAATTCTTAACTTGAAGAAAATAGCAGACGCATTAGAAGTTGATATTGCATATCTCGTTAGCCCTAATCTTGCTGATCAGCTATTTGAAAAAGTTGATATTTCAAAAGGGTTCATTGAATATATTAATAAGTTTTTAAACACCTTGCAGAAATAACATAATAATTAGCACTCTATGGAATCATGATTAAAAGGTGGCGCCTGCATAAGAACATTGCGGATCATAGAGTGTTCAAGAGAGATAAAGCCTGGGTCACTAGTAAGTATTTCATCAACATCTCGACGAATGAGTTCAATTGTTTCAGGGCTATCTGTGAGATTTGCAAATCTTAATCGTAAATATCCCGACTGCTTTGTACCTACAACTTCGCCAGGACCTCGAATAAGTAAGTCTTGTTCAGCAATAAAGAAGCCATCTGTAGATTCTTTCATTACCTTCAACCGCTTCTTTGCATCCTCGTTAATATTTGGTTCATACACAAGAAAACAATAAGATTGAAGACTACTTCTTCCTACCCTTCCTCTAAGTTGGTGAAGAGCAGAAAGCCCAAATCTTTCGGCATGTTCAATAATCATACAAGTTGCGTTGGGGATATCTATTCCAACTTCTACAACACTTGTTGAAACTAAGAAAAATAATTCCTTTTTCTTAAATCGATTAAGAATATCAACTTTTTCTTCTTCAGGGAGTCGGCTATGAATTAGAGCAGCAGGAACCTTGGGATACATCTTTGTAGTAAGGAATTCATACATTGACTCAACATCTCTCAGAGTTGATTCTCCTTGATCGTCAATTCGAGGATAGACAAAATAAGCTTGATGTCCACGATCGAACTCAACTCCGACTGATTTATACATCCGCTCTCTACTCTCTTTAGAGACCAAATAAGTAATAACAGGTAATCTTCCACTAGGCATTGTTTTAATGGTCGAAATGTTTAGATCCCCATATACGGTAAGGGCTAACGTGCGAGGAATAGGGGTTGCTGTCATCATTAACATGTCGGGCTCAGTCCCTTTTTGCGTCAACGACAATCGTTGCTCCACCCCAAAGCGATGTTGCTCATCTATGATAACGTAGCGTAACGAAGAAAATGAGACATCTTGAGAGAAAAGAGCGTGAGTTCCAATAACAATATCGATGTGTCCATCTACAAGAGCTTGTAATAAGAGCTTTCTCTTTTTCCCTGTTACAGCTCCGGTTAGGAAAGCTAAGCGAATGCCTAAGGGTTCTAACAACATAGCAGCTTGTTGAGCATGCTGGCGGGCTAAGAGCTCTGTTGGAGCCATAAATGCTACTTGGTGACCTTTTTGAATAACCTGTAAAGCACTCACCCAAGCTATAAGAGTCTTACCTGACCCAACATCACCTTGTAAAAGCCGATTCATTGTTTCAGGTGCATCTAAGTTATTGCAAATTTCTCGCAACACTGATTGTTGGTCTTTTGTTAAAGAGAAGGGGAGCGATTCGATAAACTTCTTTTGTAAAGGAGAAAAAGAGAATTCTCTTTTTAAAGTTGGCATGGAAGATTTCTTCCGTTTTCGCCGACTTAATAACAAAAGATAGAATAGTTCATGATAAGCAAATGTTCTTTGAGCCAATGCTGCGTGTTCTACACTTGTAGGACGATGTAATGCTCGAAGTGCTTCATTCGTTCCTAGAAGTTGGTGTTTTTCAATAAAAGAGCTTGGGAGCTCTTCATCTAACAGAGGAATCTCAGATAACACAGCAGAGACATCTCGGCGAATAATCCTTTGGCTTAATATGCCTGAAAGGGGATAAATAGGGACAAGAGAACCAAATAAAGAGGGCATCGATCCATCAACATTGAGAGGAAGCATCTCAAATTGTGAACTTTGTAATTCATGAAAGTTACGTTGAAACTGACCGTATAGGTAAAAATGTGACCCTACACGAAGAGTCCGTTCTAAAAAGTTTCTTCCAAAACATAACAAAGAGGCCCTTCCGTCCCCCTCACCACTTATATCAGTAATGGTAATTTTTAATGTTCTTTTTCCTCGAGAGCCAAAGTAGGAGTGATTCACAACTTCAACAATAGTGTTCGCATACTCTCCATCGGCAATAGCCCCTAAAGGGCGAATAATTTGGCGATCTTCATAAGACCTTGGAGAGAGAAGCAGTAAATCAGCAAAAGAGGAGATACCAAGATTTTGATAACTGAGCGCTATCTGTTTTCCTACACCCTTTAAGGTAGTTACATCCTTAGTAAGCTCTCTAATGAACACTACTACGTCTCCTAAAACGGAAGTTTTACAAGAAGTTTCACTAGTGTGTTAATCACAACATTGCCTAATAGATAAAGGACAACAGTTAACAGCAAAGCTCCCCACAAGAGTGTTCTTTCAGCAATTTCTCTTCCACCAAAAAGAAGGGAGTGAATCCAACTAAGAGGTTTTTGCAAATAGTAATCGAGCATAGAAATTCGTTGAACAGTAAATTGGGATTTCTTATATGAGTAGTAGATTCGAATCCCAATAGCAACGGTAAAAAGAAGTAAGACCAAAGTGACAATTGAAGCCCAAAAAGAGTGTAGTATTGTAGCGAGGAGAATTCCAACACTAATTTTTCCAGATAAGGCAAATAGGCTAAATATTCTTTGAACTATCGAAAGGACAATCAAAGCAACAAGGGGAGTGAAATCAATCATCCCCATTCGAAGGGACCTAAAGCGCTTAAACCAATTAAGATATGGATCAACAATAGTCCCTAAAATTTGAGAAAAAGAACTCTCCATCTCCCCATGATATCGAGGACGCATCCACGTGAGCATAATTCTAATAACTATTAAGATGCTATAAAAAGAGAGTAACGAAGCTATAAAGTTTGCTAATTCTTTCATCTATTCTTCCTTTAATGATACCAGATATCGGTGACAGCGCTCACTTCTTTTATATCTTTCACAAACTCATCACTGTATCGCACGGCGTATTCACGTCCTGTCTTTATGATCTGAGTCTTTGTTTGGACATCCTGGCCTGGTTTTTCTTCAGTAAGGTGCAAAAAGAGGGAGCAATTTCCTTTGTGAGTAATACTGATATCCATCAATTCTCGTAGGGTGTCAGGTGTACACAATTTCGCAACGAGATCGATGTGAACCTCTTTTATGGCATCCGACTCTAACGACTCAGCGGGTGTTACCTCATCTACGATAAAAGAGAGTTGTTGATTTCGTTTATCAAACTTACCTTTAAAACCCCACACTGAATCAACATTCAATTGTATATCGACTTCTTTCCACAACTTAGGAAAGATAACAGCATCGGCAGTTCCATTAAAATCACTGAGTTGTAAGAAAGCCATCCTCTCTTGCGCTCCACTTCGAGTTACTATCTCTCTGAGATCTGTAATCATCGCTACAAGTGTAACAGGTCTCCCTAAAGGGATACGATCAGTATGAGCTAAATCGACTGTGACACTTTTTTCCCAATAGGTTCGATACATATCCATGGGGTGTCCACTGACGTAGAACCCAAGTAGTTGCTTCTCTTTTTCTAATTTCTCTAACAACGTGATATCTTCATGCTTCTCCATCTCAAAGCCGTCGGTCATGATGGCATCATCACCATCAAAGAGTGATACTTGTCCAAAGGCCTCACTCTCTTTCCTTTTTTGAGTGTACTTTAAAGCAGCTTCAGTATTAGCTAACAACGTAGGTCTATTTTCTTGTAACTCATCAAAAGCACCAGAGAGTATCATCGACTCTAATAACTTGGAATTAAGGGCTCTTGCTTCACATCGATACAAGAAATCGAGAAAATCAGTATAAGGTCCTCCCTTTGTCCGCTCTTGTAATATGGTTTCAACAGCTCCTTCACCAACATGTTTAATCCCTTGCAGGCCGTATACAATTTTGTCTTCAACAACAGTAAACTTTCGATCAGAGTTATTCACAGACGGAGGAGTTATTTCTAATCCCATCCCTTTAGCCTCTTGAAGGTATTGGGCGAACTTATCGGGATTATTCATCTCGTTGGTCAGGTTAGCCGCCATGAACTCTGCGGGGTAATTTGCCTTTAAATAGGCAGTTTGGTAGGCAATTACTGAGTATGCTGCAGCGTGAGATTTGTTAAAACCATACCCTGCAAATGGAAGAAGCATATCAAAAATACTCTCTGCAAGCTTTTTTGTATACCCTTTAGCTGTTGCACCTTCTACAAAGTGTGTCTTTTCTTTAGCCATAACCTCAGGCTCTTTTTTCCCCATTGCTCGGCGTAAAAGATCGGCCGCGCCAAAGGAGTACCCTCCAATGATTCTTGCAACTTCCATAACCTGTTCTTGGTACACGATGACACCATAGGTGGTTTTCAAAGGAGGTTCTAAATCTGGATGGAAGTATTCAATATTCTTTTTCCCATTTTTAGCATCGGCAAAGGTTTGAATATTGGCCATTGGACCGGGACGATAAAGGGCGTTTAATGCAACAAGATCTTCAATAGAGTGGGGCTTTGCCTCTTTTAACACCCTTTGCATCCCCGCACTTTCGAATTGAAACACTCCCGAACTCTCACCACGTCCTAACATTTCAAAGGTCTTTTCATCGTCATCGTCAATATCATCGATGGAGAACTCAGGGTTCTTCACTCGCACAAGCTCTTCGGTGTGTTGTATCAAAGTAAGAGTTTTAAGACCCAGAAAGTCCATTTTTACCAACCCACACCCTTCAAGTTGGTTCATTGTGTATTGAGTAGTAATCGCCCCTGTTTTTGAATCTCGATATAAGGGGACATAGTTACTTAATTCAGTTTTCCCAATGACAACGCCTGCAGCGTGAGTTGAGGAGTGGCGATTAAATCCTTCAAGGCGTTTAGCAACATCAAAAAGTTCACTATAAATGCCACCTTTCTCTTCAAGCTCTTTGAGTTCAGGTACATTGTTTAATACGTTTTGGACAGTGAGTTTTTGAGCTTTTCCGGTAGTTGGGTCATCGGGGAGCATTTCAGGTATAAGATTCACAATGCGAGTTGCTTCGGCAAATGGAATGTCGAGAACTCGTGCCACATCTTTAATAACAGCCTTTACTTTCAAGGTTCCAAAAGTGGCTATTTGGGCAACTCGATCACTTCCATACTTTTCCGTCACATAGTCGATGACTTCTTGTCGCCTTTCGTAACAAAAGTCGATATCAAAGTCGGGCATCGAAATCCGTTCAGGGTTTAAAAATCGCTCAAAAATAAGGTTGTACTGGATAGGGTCGATATCGGTGATAGTCATTGAGTATGCAACAAGCGATCCTGCTCCACTACCTCGTCCAGGGCCAACTGGAATACCGTTTTGCTTAGCCCAATAAATGAAGTCCCACACAATTAAAAAGTATCCAGTGAAGCCCATCCCGGTGATAACATCCAATTCGTAATCGAGCCGGCTTTGAAGCTCATCTGTTATGGTTGGATATCTTTTGGCTAAGCCATCTTGGGCGATATGGCGTAAATACTCTTCAGGAGTGTTAAAATCTTCTGGAATTTCGTAATCGGGTAATTGAGGACCTGGTTCATGGATAGTGAGATTACAACGCTGTGCAATACGAAGGGTGTTTTCAATGGCATCAGGGGCCCAACTAAAGAGTTCTTTCATCTCTTGAGAACTCTTCATATAAAACCCATCCGACTCGAATTTCATTCGATCGGTCTCTTTTTTTCGTTTGTTAGTCCCTATACAGAGGAGAATATCTTGGGCATTGGCATCACTCTCTTCGATATAGTGGATATCATTTGTGGCAACTAAGGGGATGCCAGTTTCTTGTGAAAGGCGTTGAATGAGAGGGTTTGTCTCTTTTTGTTCACTTAAGCCATGATCTTGAATCTCTAAGTAGTAGCGATTGTCATCAAAAATTGAGGCGTAATACAAGGCTCGCTCTTTAGCTTGATTGTAGTGTCCAGCAAGAAGGAGTTGAGGAATCTCTCCTGCCAAACAGGCAGAAAGACAAATGAGCCCCTCATTGTATTGTTCTAACAGTTGATCACTAATTCTTGGTTTATAATAGAACCCTTCGATGTAGCTAATTGAGTTGAGCTTCATCAAGTTTTTATACCCAGTCTCATTCATAGCAATGAGGACTAAGTGGTAATATCTACCGCCACTCATTGTGGTAGATTTCGTTGTATGAGATTCAGGGTTTACATAGAATTCACACCCTACAATGGGGTTTATCCCCGCCTGTTTACAGGCATGGTAGAACTTAAGAGCACCAAACATATTACCATGGTCGGTAATAGCAAGGTGATTCATTCCAAGCTCCTTAGCTTTTGCTACATACCGATTAATGGGGGCTGCCCCATCTAGTAATGAGTAGTCTGTGTGGTTATGTAAATGGACAAATTCGCTCATGAAGTACTCCTACGTGCGAAGCATTGTAACACAACAGCGAATCTATTTTTAGCCCTTTGCAGGAAGGACACTTTTAGCATTTAGTTCATGCAACGTTGTTTCGATAAATCGTGTTGCACGCTCCAACTGAATAGCTGGCCCCTCAATCTCACAGGCGTCTGTAATCTCTTGCATCACAGAGCGGACAACTCGGTCAATATGTGAAGAGGAGAGAGGGAGCATCACTCCATGCATAATTAAATCGACCTCTCGAGGAACGAGCATCATTCTCTTTGGAAAGGCAATGCAGAACCTAAATCGGTCTAATACAGATTGGCTGTAGTGACAGGAGAAAGAGAGAATCACACTCTCTTCTGATTCAAACAAAGGATTTTTTGCTATTAAGAATTTACAAAAACTACGAGGAGTATAGCTGACTCGAATACGTGTAACTAACTCATTGCTTTTCAGTAGGAGTCGTCCTTGTTTATCATAGAGGCGCTCAACTTCGATCCACCGCGTTTCACTCTTTTGTCCAGCACACTCTTTTATCTCAACTTTTGCTTGTAAAGCTGCTAAGGCAACGGGAAGGGCGAGACGGATATCCGGTGTGCACAGTGCACCTCCAATGGTAATTTGGCGTCGGACAATTTGGCTTCCGGTTTGTTTCAACGTGGTGTGAAGTAGTTCAGGGAGGACTTGTTTTCCCACTGTGAGCATCTGCTCAATAGTGACAGTAGCCCCAATTTCTAAATAGGAGTCGGTTCGATAAATCCTTTTTAACTCAGCAACATTTCCAAGATAGATAATATCTTG
The DNA here is from genome assembly GCA_041655255.1 of Sphaerochaetaceae bacterium. Classification (GTDB taxonomy): domain Bacteria; phylum Spirochaetota; class Spirochaetia; order Sphaerochaetales; family Sphaerochaetaceae; genus JBBAFS01. The sequence continues at coordinate 22,501 of JBBAFS010000011.1, read as the reverse complement.
TGCCCCTTTTTTGGGGTAGTAATCTTCTCTACTCATAATGTATGTACCACCAGCCCATATCAATGCGTTTGGGAAACGGGTGGTGACAGCAATGAGGTTGTGCAGAGTTTGGGGCATATGGACAACAGGAGATCTAATACCTTCGAACACGACGCCTCCTTCGATACATTTTTGCGACTTCAAAGATATTTAACATCTCTTGAGCATCCAAACAAGGACAACTCGAGAGGCTAAGCTCTTCAATGACAGATTGATCGTCAAGTTCTATTTCAGTAATCTGAGTGCCCTCTTTTTTAAAGGTAGACTGTAGCAGAGATTCAAATATCAGAGTCTTTGAGGCAAAACAGCCAGGACAAGGGCGACTACCGGTATCATTATAGGCACGTTCAATATCGGTCCAAAATCGTGATTTCTGATAACTCTCTATGGTTTCTACAGTTGAGCGTGGTAACCTAAATGCGGGAACTAAGCAAGAGAGAATAGCCTCACCATTGAGTAGTACCACACAATTGCCACACATCTTACCCGTACACACCGAAGTGATTGCTCCGCTTTGAATGTCCTCAAGTAAGATAAGGTTAAGTGGTTTATCTGAATTTACATTTAAGACGTGGGTTTTCCCATCAATGGTACACTCAAATTTCACTCTTTACTCCTTTTCATAGCTTGCATAATATCATCACTGGTAATTGGAATCGACTTGATCTCTTTGTTTAATGCTTGGCTTAAAGCAGAAACACATGCTGAAATGACCATACCTCTTATTGCACTTGTAGCAGAAGAGGGGACTTTCTTTTCTCCAAAGCTCTCAACAGCAACATCAATGAGAGGTTGAGGCCCCTCTTTTTTAAGAGCCACAATACCACTTTCAGATAAACTTGCATGGATTGTATGGCGAATTTTAAGTTCTAGAGCATCGATATCAGGGGGGTTGTCAAAGTTAAAGCGTCCCCAGATTTTACGTGCTTCTACTTCCAGGGTGACGGTGTTCACCTCTAGCTCTACAATAATCGCCCCCCAGTTTGCACTAGCGAATAGTGAAGTCTCTTCAGTTAACACACTTTTTACTGTTACCGACTCGGTAAGAGGAAGGGGGTCTTGAAACCTTCTAGAGGCAATAGACTTACAACACTCATGAATAACCATAATCGATTGTTTAACATCCAAAGAGAGGACTTCAGGTCCAGAATCGACCATCATTGCTGTGTTGTTCTTTACGAAATCGATGGTATCGGTCTCAATAGAGAGTTGTTCGGCAATCGTTGCTTTCCACAATGAGACAAGTTTTTTATGGGGATAAAAACTTGTATTAACAATGACTTTGTTATGAGAATCAAGTGTTATAGATATTTTGGCATTACCATGAAGCAAGCTATCGCTACTAAAGCCACTGATTCCTGCACCACTACTAATGGCAATGCCACGACTATAATTTGGAAATGTAGATAAGAACGTCTTATTCTTCTTTTGTAACTCATAAGCACCATAGTGGCGTGAGAAATTACTGATATGAGAAGTCGCTTCTAAGACATTTCTTAAAGAGGCAATAGGGGGTGTTTGTAATACGTGATTTCGATTTTTTGTCTCACCGTAATGTTTCATTCTCCATACAAGAGGATTCTGTTGTACAGCAAGGCTGATGGCTGAAGCATGCGCTTCAGTTGAAAAAAGGGCACTACTATACCCTATATCTCCAAAGAAGTGAGAGGGAGGTGTGTGAGATTCGGTGATATGTACTTCTGCTTTAAATGCTTGAAGCGGGTACAAGGGCACTAACCCTGCAAGCATCTGTTTTATCCCCTCTTCAGCAAACAACGGAAAAGCACCACAGTCGACTGAAGCAATTACCTCTTCGCTATGAGGTTTCCCGCTAGAGTCAATTATAGTTTTTCGATCAACCGAAATTTCACTTTTGTATGTAGGCTCCACGTTACTCATATGGACAGTGGCCCCAGTCTTAACGGTAGCTAAAGCAGCAATAGAGGCATATATTGAGGGAAGAAGTACTCTCTCGTCTTTTGCCGAATAGTGGTTTTGTGGATAAACAATAACGCTTTTTTGGGTTCTGTTACACAATGATGCAACAGTATCCCGTACATGAAATGGCCATTGCGTAGGTACTTCAATGTTCAGTAGATCGTCCTCAAGGTAGGTCTTTACATGGAAAAGGGCATATTGTGAGGATTGCATACGTCGGTCGGTGTAACTCTTTTCAACAACAATATGATCTTCAAGCTCAATGTGTTGCGGATCTCCCCACTGGTACACAATTGGTTCATGGCGGAACTTTGTTTTTTCGCTATCGATATCGACTTCTAGTTGGTAGTCGATTTCAACTTGCTTAGCAAGCACTTGGACCGCTTCTCTGTCGGGGCCGAATAGAGCAAAAAGAGGTTGCCCTTTGTAAGAGATTTCAGCTGAGCCAAAAAGAGGAAATTCGGAGTTAAATACTTCAATACGGTTCTCTCCTGGGATATCCTTTGGTCCTAATAAGAAAAAATCGTTATCCTTTTTAGGCAAAGAAACCCCTATGATAGAGCCAGAGTCGATACTCGATGTGATAATATATCCGTATAAAGTGGATGGTTTATTCAGATGTTCTGCCATTCATTTCCTCAGAACTAAAAATACCATGTTCCACACGCATGAGCAATGCCAAAACCTTTGAAAGAGGGTATACTGATTGTATCGAACTGTATGGAGCACAATAATGAGCGATAAAGAAAAGGCACTCTTAGAGATTGAAAAACTCTCAAAAGAATTAAGAGAACACCAGCATCTCTACTATGTGGAATCTAAACCTCGTATTAGTGATCTTACATATGATCAATTACTTAATCGCCTTATAGAACTTGAAACACTCTATCCCGATTTACAAAAAGAAGACTCTCCATCACAAAGAGTAGGTAGTGATTTATCTGCTTCATTTATAGAGGTCGCTCACACTATACCAGTTCTAAGTTTAGATAAATCATACAGTGATGAGCAGACTCTTCAATGGGCTACAAAAATAGTTGAAAGAACTCAAAAGAGTACCTCATTTGTGGTAGAAGAAAAGATTGATGGAGTCTCATTAGTGCTCTATTATACCAATGGTGTATTAGATAAGGCTGTCACTCGAGGCAATGGTGCTGTTGGTAATGATGTCACGCTCAATGCTAAAACGATTGCAACAATTCCTCTTGTATTACAAGAGCCTCTCACAATGGCAGTACGAGGCGAGGTGTTTCTCTCAAAAGATGACTTTGAATTGGTAAATAAAGAGGGGGAAGGAGAGTATGCCAACCCGCGCAATTTAGCTGCTGGAGTACTACGAAGACTCAAGAGTTCTGAGACAGCACAATTTCCTCTAAAGATGTTTGCTTATGAAGCATTTATTCAACAGGGAGAAGAACTCCACTCCCATATTGAATCTCTGAAGTTATTAAAGAGAAATGGGTTTTTAGTAAACTCTTCATTAGGGGTATTTTACTCAACACAAGAGAGTGAAAAGCCCGATGATTTTTTAGAGAACTTAGTAGTTGCTCCTTTGGAGCAACTCCCAACTTACATTCAACAAGAGTCGTTAAAAAGAGACTCATTATCGTATGAGATCGATGGGCTTGTGATAAAAGTTGATGATATTGCTCTACGTGAACAACTTGGATACACCTCCCATCACCCCCGATGGGCAATTGCTTATAAATTTGATGCTCCAGAGAGCGAAACTATCCTAGAGTCGATAGATGTCCAAGTGGGGAGAACAGGAAGAATTACCCCAGTGGGAAGGGTGAAACCAGTAAAGGTTGGAAACTCAGTGGTCTCTAATGTGACACTTCACAACCAAAGTTATATCGATATGCTCGAATTAGCGATTGGCGATACAGTCACCATCGCAAAAAGAGGAGATGTTATTCCTGCTGTTTTACAGGTGGTGGAAAAAAATGAATTAGATAATACAACCTTCCATCTTCCTGAAAAGTGCCCTTCGTGTCAGACGCCTTTAGTAGTCAAAGGGGCACACCTCTTTTGTCCAAATGAAAAGTGCCCCGACCAAGTTCGTGGAAAGATTGAGTTTTTTGTAGGTCGTAACCAGATGGACATTGAAGGTTTTGGACCAGAAACTGTTGCATATTTAATGAACAAAGGATTACTAAACTCAATTTCAGATATCTACAGTATTGATTATGCTTCACTTATTGGAGAACCAGGTTTTCAGAAAAGGAAAGTTACCTCTTTACAAAATGCAGTACAAAAAAGTAAAGAGCGGCCTTTTCACACTGTGTTGCTCTCCTTAGGGATCCCCGATGTTGGAAAGCGAGCAATTGAACTTATCGTAGCAAGTGGCATTTGTCACATTGACCAGCTCATTGATCTTGCCCACAAAGATGATCGTTCATCTTTGTTACAGATAAAAGGGATAGGAGAAAAAATCATTGATTCTCTTTTTAATTCGTTGAGTCATCCCCATTTTCTTAAGGAGATTGAGTTATTAAAAGAGCATGGTCTCCACTTTGAAGAATTAAAGAGCGAAGTCAAAGAACACCAACATCAGAGCTTTAGCAATCAAACATGGGTCGTCACAGGAAGTTTTACCCACTTTAATCCTCGATCCAAAGTGATACAGGAGATAGAACAAAGAGGAGGGAAGGTAAGTTCAAGTGTCTCAAAACAAACCACCTTCCTCCTTGCAGGTGAGAAAGCAGGCTCTAAATTAACAAAAGCTATCTCACTGCAGATCCCTGTGATATATGAAGAGGATTTTATTGCATTACTGAAAGAGGAAGAGGATGAATAAAAAAGAGGGTTCTTTGTTAGATCGAGTACTCAGTGATTATGGAAAACGATCTTACTTTCCTAAAGGGGTCGTGATGCAATCTCAGCAGGCAGGAAAAGAGGCATTCTTTGTGAATGCAACCGCCGGTGTTGCCTTAGAGAAGAACCACTACGTCACTCACCCACAGTTTAACCATGTGCTACAAACACTTTCTGGTGATCAGATAGTCTCATATGCACCGACAAGTGGAGATCCCGTCTTAAGAGCCTTATGGAAACAAGAGATGGTGAAAAAAAATCCACTTGTGCATATAAATGAGATAAGTGATCCCATAATTACCACAGGGTTAACCCATGCTCTATACATCGCTTCACAGTTGTTTGTGAATCCAGGAGATACTATCTTTATCCCCTCACCATGTTGGGACAACTATGAACTTATTTTTCACACACACAGCCAAGCGAATGTAGAGTATGTCCCTTTATTCGACACCTCCTATAGGTGGAACACTGATAACTTTTCTAAAGCGCTTCACACACATACACACAAAAAGATGGTAGTGTTGTTAAACTTTCCTCACAATCCAACTGGCTACAGTCCAACAGAAAGCGAATTAAAAGAACTTGTTAATCTTTGTATACAAGAAGCGGAGAGAGGAAAAGATATCGTTGTTATCATCGATGATGCGTATGCGGGGTTATACCATACAGAAGATGCCTACCCATATTCCCCTTTTGGTCTTCTTGCCCATGCCCATGAAAACATCGTAGCTATAAAGTGTGATGCCGCCACAAAAGAGGCCTTAGTGTGGGGTTTTAGAGTTGGCTTTATTACCTATGGTTCAAAGACGTTCACTTCAAAAGAGTACGACATGTTAGATGAGAAAACAAAGGCAGTGATCCGATCCTCTATTTCAAGTAGCTCTCGGGTAAGTCAATCTTTGTTAATAGAGGTGATGAAAGAGCCCTCTTTTTCAGACACTGTAGAACGTGTGAAACAAATGATGAGAGATCGGTTTTTGTTAGTACAAGATGTGTTACACCGTTACAAAAATCACCGGTTGTTACACCCGTATCCCTCTAACAGTGGATACTTTTGTACATTTCACACCGCTGGTGATGCACATCAGCTACGAGAATATCTACTTAAAACTCATGGTCTTGGGGTTGTTGCTCTTTCGCCTCATCTTATTCGCTTTGCCTATAGTGCTGTTGATGAACAGCTTATTGAAAGAAGTCTTCTTATCATGTACGAAAGTAGTGAGTTTCTATGGCAAGATATTATTGCATCTTTGTGATACATTCATACATAGTATTGATACATAACAACAAAAAGTGATTCTGGGAGGGTCTCCATGGAGTACGAAACAAGCCAAAAAAGGTACGATTTTACGATTCCGAACTTAGGCTCAGCTAAAATTCTCTCACCAATTAAAATGAGTAATACTCAAGATGATGGACTTGCCGAGTATGTGTCCGATTCCCAAAGAATTTACTATGGGATTGATGCAAAGATAAATGAGAAAGGGGAAGAGATTCCTGAGTATCACGATACGGTGGAGCTCGCAGGTCCACGTGAGAAGATTTATTTCAATCCAGCTCATGTCCATGCAGCTATCGTTACCTGTGGTGGCATTTGCCCTGGTTTAAATAATGTCATTAGAGCCGTCGTACGTTGTTTTTGGTACCGATATGGAGTTCACCGCATTAGCGGAGTTCGCTTTGGTTACCGAGGATTATTATCGAACTCCCTCTATCCTTTAATGAAACTCGACCCCGATGTCGTTGATGATATCCAAGAAAAAGGGGGAACTATCTTAGGTAGTTCACGTGGTGGTGGAGACAAAGTCGAAGAGATTGTTGATTCACTTGAGAGACTGAATGTGAATGTCTTAATCACTATCGGAGGTGATGGAACTCTTCGAGGAGCTTGGGAGATTGGAGAAGAGATCAAAAAGAGAAATCTTAAAATTGGTGTGATTGGAGTTCCAAAAACAATCGATAACGATCTTTCGTTCATTCAAACATCTTTTGGATTTGATACTGCAGTTCACAACGCTGTCCCAGCTGTCTTAGGGGCCCACACAGAGGCGAAAGCTTCAATCAATGGGATTGGCCTTGTGAAAGTGATGGGACGAGAATCGGGCTTTATTGCCGCCCATACCGCTTTAGCAATGAGTGATGTCAATTTTTGTTTAATCCCAGAAAATCCTTTTGACTTAGAAGGTCCTAACGGATTGCTAAGTCACTTAAAAAAAAGGATGCTTGATCGTGGTCACGCTGTTATTTTAGTCGCCGAAGGGGCAGGGCAAGCCCTAGTTCCTGAAACAGGTGAAACAGACGCATCAGGAAACAAAAAGTTCTCAGATATTGGGCTCTTTCTTCGTGATCGCATTACCAAATTCTTTAAAGATGAAGGCATTCCTATGAGCCTTAAATATATCGACCCCAGCTATATTATTCGTAGTGCCCCTGCAAATCCAAACGACTCTATTTACTGTTCTCGCTTAGGAGCTCATGCGGTGCACGCAGCGATGAGTGGAAAGACTCAAATTCTTATTTCTAAAGTGAATAATAAGTTTGTCCACATCCCTATTAAAGTTGCAGTAGCTGAGAGAAATCATGTAAATACCCAAGGGACACTCTGGCGAGATGTATTAGAAAATACCCGCCAACCAGCGAGTATGAAAAATTAACCTAAAACATATTATCACTGTGTGATAAGGGAGAATGGAACTATTCAAAGATGTGAACAAAAGCATATTATACAAAGAATAAGTTGTATATAAAGCACTACATATAATCTCGTTCACAATAAAAATGAATAAATAGGGAATTATCGAAAATATAAAAATATTTTTGTGAAATCTATTGCTTTATTGTTTGTTTTTCGATACATTTTCATCGAAAGGATTTAGGTGCTACTTAAGCTTCCGACTGCATTAAATTCACCTATACAACTTTTCATAACCTCCTTTTTGTCCCCCTAGGTTTAACCTCCTTTTCCCTAGGGGGGTCTTTTTTTGCTTTTTAGGTGAGAAGGGTATGGAAAGCTTGAAGAACTTCGTCGCCTTGAGCTCCTTTTAATACGGCGTCGGCTAAGAGTTTTCCTAATTGAACTCCCTCTTGATCAAAGCTATTAATATTCCAGATAAATCCTTGAAACATCACTTTGTTCTCATAATGAGCTAAGAGTGTTCCGAGAACACTAGGGGTGAGTTCTTGTGCAAAAAGAAGTGAGGAGTATCGGTTTCCAGGAAATTGCTTGTTAGGCTCTTTGTCATCTTTACCGCGGGCAAAAGCGACAATTTGTGCAACAAGGTTAGCAATCAATTTCTCTTGGCTTGTTGAGTTATCTGTTGTGATATCTCTTTTTCTTTGAGAGTTGGTAAATCCGATAAACTGAAGTGGAATTGTATCGGTACCTTGGTGAAGAAGTTGGTAAAAAGAGTGTTGACCGTTTGTTCCAGGTTCTCCAAAGATAATGGGACCAGTTTGGTAGCTAATCACCTCTTGATCTCTATTTACCCGTTTTCCATTACTCTCCATATCTAATTGCTGTAAATGGGCTGCAAAGCGACTTAAAGCGTGTGAGTAAGGAAGTACAGCTGTGGTAGGAAGGTGTAAGACATTTCGTAAATAGACTCCCACTAAAGCATCAAACAGGGGGGCATTTTTTCGTATGTCGGGTTCTAAAGCGGCAACATCACTTTGGTGAGCTCCACTTAAAAGTTCCTCAAATGTCGTAAAACCGTAGGCAAGTGAGAGAACCACAGCACCTACAGCACTGGTGGCAGAGTATCTTCCACCAATATAATCATCAATATAAAAAGAGCGTAAAAAGTCGGTACTTGTAGCTAAAGGGGATTGTTTACTTGTCACAACGACCATGTGCTTAGAAGGATCTAAAGAGGCTGCTTCCATCGCTTGTTTGGCCACGCTGTAGTTTGTAAGAGTTTCTTGAGTGGTGCCACTTTTAGTCACTAAAATAAAGAGAGTAGTCTCTAAATCTACTTGATCGATGATATCAAAAGGATCATCGGGATCGACATTTGAGATAAAGTGAGCATCGAGTTGATCGATATTATTTCCTTCAGCCCAACCTCGTAAAGCCAGATACAGTGCACGAGGACCTAAGTCACTTCCACCAATACCAATTTGGACAACGGAGGTGAATGCCTTACCAGTTGATCCAACTATACTTTGAGAGCGGACATCATCACTGAACTGCTGAATAAGATGGAGCTGCTGTTGGTAAAACGCCCCTTTTTCCTCTTGATCAACACTCACTTGTTGACTCTCTCCAAGCACTCTTCCTCGACACAGGTGATGAAGAACTTGTCGGTTTTCACTTGTGTTCATAATCTCACCACTGAGAAGGCGATGATACTTTTGAATAAGTTGTTGTTCATCACTAAGCGCTTGTAACACTTCGATGTGTGACTCATCAACTGGCATAGCAGCCCAGCTATATGTCACTGAAGAGCCAGCGTCAATGAGGGCCTGTTCAATACGCTCTTTAGTTAAGGCCTTTGAGACATCAAGAGCTTCGAGTGTTATTAATTGTGAGAAAGCTGTTGTAGCATCCAAATTACGGTATGTCATAAAAGACTCCTTTTAGGTGTAGTCTTGTAGTAATGTACTGTAAGTGAAATGAGAATGCAAATGTTGGTCTTTACGCTTCAATTTCGGGAATGCGGACTTTAAAGCTCTCTAAGAGATCTTCTTTGGTCATCCCCTCTCGAAGGATAACAAAAATAGTATCATCACCAGCAAGGGTTCCAAGAATCTCAGGGAGGGCTAACACATCGAGTGCTAAAGCAACACTATTTGCATGACCACTGCGAGTTTTAATGACACCAAAGTTGTGGCTAAACTCAATGGAGATGACTCCTCGCCTTACATCTTGGATATAGCTTTTTTCAGATTCGCTAATGAGGTCGTGTTCAGGAAGAGCGTAATAGTAACCTGACCAGCCATCAGAGATTTTTCCTACCTTTAACATTTTGAGATCACGAGAGAGCGTAGCTTGGGTAACAGAGAATCCCTCTTTGGCTAATAACTCTAAAAGGGCATCTTGGTTATCAATTCGATTGTTTTTAATAAGATTTTTTACCACTGCTAATCTATTATGTCGTGACTTCATAATCGCTCCATTGCATATATATTCTTTTAACTTGTATGAATATACAGCAGCTTTCGAAGAAACTCAAGCAACTTTTCATAGACCTCTTGGGTGCAAAGATTTATGATACTACCAAAGTGAGTATAAAAGGAGAGAGGAGATATGACCATCATTATCATTGTTGTCGTTGTCGTTTTACTTGTTGGGTATGGTGTTAGCACCTACAATAAACTGATCCGCTTAAGAAATAAAAGTGAAGAATCGGCAGCAGCGATTGATGCCCATCTCAAAAAGCGGTATGACCTCATTCCGAATATTGTAGAGACTGTCAAAGGGTATGCTCAACACGAGAAAAAGACTCTCACAGCTGTTATTGAAGCTCGTAATGCTGCTATGGGAGCTACAACCCTGAGTGAAAAAGATGAAGCCTCCCAAGCTTTCTCTTCAACATTGAAATCGCTATTTGCCCTCAGTGAGAGTTATCCTGAACTTAAGGCGAATCAGGGATTTTTAGATTTACAACAGCAATTACAGAGAATTGAAGAAGAGTTACTTCAAGTACGTAAATATTATAATGCTGTGGTCAAAGAGATGAATACGATGGTAGAGACAATTCCGAGTTCTTTTATTGCTAAGATTGCCTCTTTTACAAAATCTCCTTATCTCACTGTTGAAGAACAAGAGCGAGAACGGGTAGATGTGAAGTTTTAATGACAAAAGTAACGCGCCTTACCTGTATTGTGGTGATCTTATTATGTGGTATGTTCGCTTTATTGGGAGCTGATTACTCAATAATCGACTTTCATAGCGATATCACAATAACACCAAAAGGGGTGTATCAGATTAAAGAGGACTTCACCCTCAACTTTGATTCCCCTCGACATGGGTTATATAGAGTTCTTCCGAGAATATACCGCTTTGAAGACCCTTTAGTTGATGCCATCTATGCTCGAATTACCCATGTGCGCTCCAACGAGAATCTCTCAATAAACCACCAAGGTGATTACACTATCTTACAACTAGGGCGTAGTGACACCCTTGTTCGAGGAGAGAAGAGATACACTCTCTCCTATAACTACGACTTTGGAGAAGATTCTCACATTGGCTATGATGAGATCTATTTCAATATAGTAGGAGAGATGTGGGAAGTTCCACTTAGGCATGTCAGTTTTACTATTCATCTCCCTTTCTCAATTGATGAAACACAGCTCTCACTTTTTCGAGGTCAGTGGGGAAGTACCTCCAACCAAGATGTGAGGTGGGTGTATGATGAGAGTTCTCTTACCTTAAAGGGGGAAGGTTCAAATTTCCTTCCAGGTGAAGCACTTACTATCGCTCTTATTCTCAAAGAGGGATATTTTGAAAAGCGTTTTGATTATCAAAGAGCTTTAGGTATTCCTGCACTGCTTATCTGTATGGGAACAATTGCTCTCGCCTTTTATCTCTGGCGACGTTATGGAAAAGATGACGATCTTATTGTTGTGCCACAGTTTGTTCCACCTAAGGGGATGACCCCTTTAGATGTTGGGTACGTCATTGATGGCTCTTTAGATGCGCATGATATTACCGCTATGATCTTTTATTGGGCCGATAAAGGTTCTCTCACCATTGTCGAAGATAAAAAGGGGTTCTCCTTTGTAAGAGGAAAAGATCCTACACATCCTCTCTCTCATGAAAAGAGGATGTATGATGACTTTTTTGCCTCATCTCGCGGTGGAGTCGTTACTCTTAAAGAACTTGAAAAAAGCTTTGCTCCCTCGTTTCAAAAACTCAAAGGGGCATTAAAGAAATACTACAAAGGAGAAAGGGCTCTTAAAGATTCTGTTTCTCAAAAAAAGGCAGCTCTTTCACTGTTGCTCTTAGCTCTCAATGCAGCGTTGTTTTCACTTGTGAATACCATAAATTACCCAGGAGCCGAAACTGTTATTTTTTGGTTCCTCTCTTTTATTGTAGCTCTACCCATGGTGGGGCTGTGGTGGTCGTGGGAAAAAGCAGCACATCTTAAACAAAGAGTGAAATCGTTTTTTATCTTTTTAGGTGTCATTGCCATTGCGGCTGTAGGCTCTACTTTGCTTGTAGGACTCGGTTTAGAATTTCGTAGTGACATAGATCTTCTTATCTACTCAATTGTAGTACTGATGATCTCCCATGTAAGTATCAGTTTTTTAAGTGCTATCACCAATAAAAGAAGCGCATACGCTCATACTATATTAGAGCAGATTTTAGGATTAAAAGATTTTATTGAGCGTGTTGAGATTGATCAGCTGAAAGTGATGATTGAAGATAATCCTCTATTTTATTATCAAACACTTTCGTATGCCATTGCGTTGAATATAGAGCACAAGTGGGCCAAAAAATTCAGTTCAATCACAATTGAAAAACCACAGTGGTACATAGGAACAAATGATCTAGTGAATGCGATGATTATCCACTCCTTTGTTACCCGATTAGGCTCTTCAGTTGGCTCTACGGTAAAGATTCAACCTAAAAGTTCTCCCTCTAGTCGTTTTGGAGGATCCTCTTTTGGTGGAGGAGGCTTCAGCGGAGGGGGCTTTGGAGGGGGAGGCGGAGGAGCGTGGTGAAAAAAACCACCCTGCAGGAGGGTGGTTGTGTTGAGTTCTAACTCAATTAGTCACGATAACTTCTTGTAGGGCGAGGTTTCGCAATCGCTTCATTTACACGAAGATTACGACCGCCGAATTCTTTTCCGTCGAGTTGGGAGATTGCAGCCTCTGCAGCAGCATCGTCATCCATCTCAACAAAACCAAATCCTTTTGGCCTGTGAGTTTCTCGGTCAATGATGATGTTAGCGCTAAGTACTGTACCGTACTGAGCGAACAAACCCCGAAGTTCTTCTTCGGTAGTGGCATAACTCATGTTGCCAACATAGATTTTTTTTGCCATAAAGCATCCTTTACAGAGATTGTCTCTGTCTCATAATATTGCTTCATTTGGCAGCATGCTTGAATTAATTTAACCAACCATCAATACGAAAAAATGAACCGAAAAAAACCGGATTAAAAGAACCAGCAGCGACTCAAAAACGAAAGCATCATCACAGTATCACGGTACGTTCAGCCCTGTCAATATCTTGCATGTTGCCATCGAATCCCCTATATTTATCGAATGGACAGCCTAGGTATCTTCCTCTCTTTTGCTCTCATTGGAATTGTCTTTGTTTTTGGATATACCCTTGTCCAATTACATCTCATAAATGAGAGCTCAATTCGTAAGTTTGTCCATATCGGAGTTTCTCACTGGTGGTGTATTCTTATCCTCTTTATCGACTCACTGGGTTTTGCCTTATGTGGGCCTCTCTTATTTACCCTTATCAATAGCGCTATTGTATATTTTGGCATCGACAAACTCATGGGATTAGCAGATTCAAAACATCGATGGGGATTAGTCTATTACCCATTATCACTCACCCTCCTTACTCTTTTAGGGTATACCAACGCCCTCCCTATATGGGCATGTGGCATGGGAGTGTTTGTTATGGGCTATGGAGATGGTTTTGCAGCTGTCGTTGGACAACGATACAAAAGTAGATCATTTGGTTTAGGGAAGAGTGTAGTTGGTTTTATCACAATGTTTGTCATCTCAACTGTAGTCATACTTTTCATCTCTTTAGTATATCGCCTTGCTGATGCTAAAAGTGTTATGGGAGTGAGTAAGATAATCTTTATTGCACTGATTGCTGCACTGACTGAAGCTTTTACTCCTCACGGCTTAGACAATGTCACCGTTCCACTGGTAGTGGCAATCACATCTTCTCTCCTCTTAGGAGTCGTATGAGTATCACTTTGATTGTTATTGTAGGAATAAACCTCCTTTTAGCTGTAGTATCCTTCTTCTTTAAGTGGCTCACCATCAGCGGCGGCATTGCATCTGTTATTGTTGGTTCGACAATTTTTTGGTCCCTCGGATACGGTGGTTATTTTTTACTTCTCCTTTTCTTCTTAAGTTCAACACTTTTAGGAAAGGTTCGTACACGCTATGTCGTAGCCAAAGAGAAAAAAGAGGGACCACGAGATTGGGCTCAAGTGGCTGCTAATGGGGTTTTTGCTGTAATCAGTGCTCTGTTGTATCGCTACAGTGGAGAGTTAACCTCACTGGTGATGTTTGGCGCCTCTTTAGCAACAGCTACAGCCGATACTTGGGGCACTGAAACAGGCTTACTAAGTGAGACACCCCCCGTCTCAATAAGGACATTGAGACAAGTAGAAAAAGGATCATCAGGTGGGATTACCCCTTTAGGGACAATGAGTTCAATGATTGGCTCAATTCTCATAGCTATGAGCTGGTATAGCCACTTTGCACCTTCTTTTTCAATGCAGTGGCTCTTTTTAGCATCCATTGTTGCCCTTAGTGGTATCGCTGGGGCTTTTGTAGATAGTTATCTTGGAGCAACCTTACAAGGACACTATTGGGATGAGGAGAATCAAAAACTCACTGAGTGGGAGTTTAAAGAGGGGAAGAAACTTGAATTAGTGCGTGGAATCCGCTTTATTGATAACGATGTGGTCAATGCGTTAAGTAACCTTAGTTCCCTCGTATTAGCGAGTGGATTATCATTATTAGTATTGTGAGGTACCTATGAATAAAGTGATTGTGATTCCTGACTCTTTTAAAGGCTCGATGAGCTCACTAGAGATTTGTCATATCACTCAAGAGAAGATCCTCTCATATTTTCCCCAATGTGATGTCCTGAGTTTCCCTGTTGCCGATGGAGGAGAAGGGAGTGTCGACTCTTTCTTATATGCCCTTGGTGGAGAGAGAATTGAAGTAGAAGTATCTGGGCCTTACTTTACACCCACTAAGAGTTTTTACGGAATTGTGAATAATGATACTGCTATTATTGAGATGGCTGCTTGTAGTGGTCTTCCCCTTGTACAAGATGATTTACGTCCCGATGAAACTACTACCTTTGGTGTGGGACAACTTATCTTAGATGCTGCTCAAAGAGGATGTAAGAAGATTATTGTGGGTCTTGGAGGAAGTGCTACTAATGATGGAGGAGTGGGAGCTGCGAGTGCGGTTGGAGTCCGCTTTTACAATAGCGAAGAAAAAGAGTTTATCCCAACTGGGAAAAATCTTTCTGCTATCACTCGTATCGATATGTCACACAAACATCCTCTCTTACAAGAGGTAGAGATTATTGGGATGTGTGATATCGACAACCCACTTTTTGGTAAAGAGGGAGCAGCGTATGTCTTTGCTCCTCAAAAAGGGGCAGATGAAGATCTTGTTGTTTTGTTAGATGAACAACTGAGAGCTTTAGATCACCGTATTGTTACAGATCTTCATAAAGAGGTATCACAGATTGCTGGTTCGGGTGCGGCAGGAGGCTTAGGGGCGGGGATGGTCGCCTTTTTTGATGCATCACTTCAATTAGGGATCGACCTTGTCTTAGATCTACTTGAGTTTGACTCTCACTTACAAGATACCGACTTAGTGATAACCGGAGAGGGAAAACTCGACATCTCAAGTGTCAGAGGGAAAGTCATCAGTGGCATTGCTCATCGAACCAAAGTACAACATATCCCCTTAGTAGCAATCGTTGGAGATATTGGCGATGAGATTGATGAGATCTATGATCTTGGGGTCACAGCTGTGATGAGCATTAACCGAGTAGCACAAGATTTCTCAGTGGTAAAAAAGAGAGCTCAAAGTGACTTACACCTTACTGTCGATACCCTTATGCGGCTTGTGAAGAACTTCCGTTCTTAGAGGGGCGTTTTTCAGAAACATACAACCCGCCTAAAATTAAGAGACACCCTCCAACACCCATCAGCGTCATCCGTTCAGATAACACCAAAGCTGCAGTGACTAAAGAGGCGAGAGGTGAGAGATAGATATAAGCACTTGTTTTATAAACGCCTAATACCTTTACTGCGTGATTCCAACTGACAAAACAGGCGGCACTCGCTCCAAGACCTAAGAAGATAAGAAGCAAGCTGTTAGTTACAGTGAAACTATGAAGTGTCATACTTCGTGGCTGTGATAAAAAGAAGGGAAGCATAAACACAATCCCATAAAAGAAAATCTTACGAGTATAATGAGCCACCTTGTAGGTGGTGCTATCTATTTTTCGTAAAATTATTGAATAAAGTGCCCATCCAAGAGTTGCTGAAATGGCTAACAGATCTCCTTTGATCTGTACATCAAATTCGACAATTCCATTAAACATGACCAACACAGCACCAACCGACGCAATAAAAAACCCTACGAAGATGGCAGGACGGACTTTCTCCTCTTTAAGTAAAAAGATGCCGAGCAATGCAGTAGACAAAGGGGCCATGGAGACTAAAATTCCTACATTTGATGCGTTAGTCATCGTAAGTGCAACGTTCTCTAAGTAGTAGTACATCACTACCCCAGTAAGACCCGCTGCTCCACACAGTAGTTCATGACGTAGATCAAAAGGGGCTCTTTTACGACTTCCTGTAGCAATGGTGTATACAGAAAGGCCGACATACGCCATCAGAAAACGGATCAAAAGTATTTCCACAGGTGAAAATCCACTGAGTAATAACTTTGTAGCAATAAAAGTTGTTCCCCATATCGTAACTGTGATAAGGGCTAACGCGTGGGCAATGTTCTGTTTTAATTTCATGAAGTGAGTGTGTCATGATAGAGGAAAAATGTACAGATAAGGTGCTCTGTTATCCATCGCTAGCCAAGAGCAAAAAGTTTTGCTATTTTAGGTGTTGCTGTTCATTCATATTATTTGTATCTTACATAACGGTGGGCACAAGACCCCACTACGGCCTTACAATAGGCTATATACGAACAGAAAAATACTTTTTAAAGAGGTGTAAACTATGGCAAAACAGCTACAGTTCAATGAAGAGGCACGCAGAGCGCTTGTAGTTGGTGTAGAGAAACTCTCACAAGCAGTGAAAGTGACATTAGGTCCAAAGGGAAGAAATGTTCTCATAGATAAGAAATTTGGAGCACCAACTGTCACTAAAGATGGAGTTTCAGTAGCCCGAGAAATTGAACTTGAAGACCCTTTTGAGAATATGGGTGCCCAGCTTCTCAAAGAGGTTGCTACAAAAACAAATGACGTTGCCGGAGACGGAACAACCACTGCAACAGTTCTCGCCTATGCAATTATCAAAGAGGGGATGAAGAGCGTCGCTGCTGGAGTTAGCCCCATGGGAATTAAACGTGGGATTGATAAAGCTGTTGATGACACAGTCAAAGAGCTCAAACGTCAAGCAAAAATTATTAAAGACAAGGAAGAGTTAGCACAAGTTGCTACTATTAGTGCAAACAACGACTCCCAAATTGGTGACGAGATTGCCAATGCAATGGAGAAAGTTGGTAAAGATGGTGTTATTACCGTTGAAGAGTCCAAAACAATTGAGACAACAACCGACTTTGTTGAAGGGATGCAGTTCGATCGTGGATACCTCTCCCCCTATTTTGCAACAAACCGTGACACCATGGTCTCTATTTTAGAAGATCCCTACATTCTTATTTATGATAAGAAGATTTCGAACATGAAAGATCTTCTTCCTTTATTAGAGAAAGTTGCTCAAGCAGGAAAACCAATTCTCATCATCGCTGAGGATGTTGATGGAGAAGCTTTGGCAACACTCATTGTAAACACCATTCGTGGAACCTTAACTGCCGTTGCAGTAAAAGCTCCAGGATTTGGAGACCGAAGAAAAGCGATGTTAGAAGATATTGCTATTCTTACCGGTGGAGAAGTGATCAGTGAAGATATTGGTCTCAAGTTGGAAAACACCGACATTACACAACTTGGTAGAGCTAAAACTGTCAAAGTTGAAAAAGATAACACAACCGTGATTAACGGTGCTGGAAAATCTTCCGATATTAAAGATCGTATTAGTCAAATCAAAGTACAAATCCAAGATACCACAAGTGATTATGATCGTGAAAAACTTCAAGAGCGCTTAGCTAAATTAGCTGGTGGTGTTGCTGTTATTAATGTTGGAGCAGTTACAGAATTAGAGCTCAAAGAGAAAAAGCACCGTGTTGAAGATGCTCTTTCTGCTACCAGAGCAGCTATTGAAGAGGGAGTTATCGCCGGTGGTGGTGTTGCCCTTATTCAAGCAGCCAAAGCTCTAGAGAATAAGAACCTCTCTTCGTTAGATGAAGAAGAGGTTATTGGCTATCGCATTGTTCGACGTGCTTTAGAAGAGCCGATTCGTCAAATTGCCGAAAATGCAGGTCTTGATGGGTCGATTATTGCCGAAAAAGCAAAAAATGAGAAAGCCGGCACTGGATTTGATGCAGCTAAAATGATTTGGGCAAACATGTTTGAAGCTGGTATTACCGACCCTGCAAAAGTGAGCCGAAGTGCTCTTCAAAATGCAGCAAGTGTTGCTTCACTTATCCTTACTACTGAGTGTTCTATTACCGATATCCCATCTGAAGAACCTCCAATGCCAGCAGGCGGTGGTGGAATGGGCGGTATGATGTAAGTTGTATCGACTTAACTGATAAGAATTTGAGGGTGAGTCTTCCACATTTGGGGGATTCACCTTTTTTCTGTAAACTTGACTACTGTGAGACTATCATGGTACGTTAAGCGGTACAAAATTTCGAAAAGCAGATGTGAGGTTAGAGTAGTATGAATGCATTATTAAGCTTGATGGGAGCTCCAGCAGGTGGAGGCGGTTCTCAAGGAGGATCGATGACAACAACGTTTGTAACGTTTGGCCTGATTATTCTCATTTTCTATTTTTTAATTATTAGACCCCAAAAGAGACGTGATAAAGAGACGAAAGAGATGCTTTCATCCGTCAAAAAAGGCGACAAGATTATCACAATTGGTGGAATTAAAGGGACAGTTGCTATTGTGAAAGAGACGTCTGTTGTCGTGAAAGTCGATGATAATGCTCGCATTGAGTTTACTAAAAATGCGATCGCTCAGATTTTAGATCGTAAAGCAGAAAGCTCACCCAAAACAGAGGCTGTTGTTAAAAAGAAAGAGACCACAACTTCGAAAAAAGGGGCTAAGAAAGAGGCTCCAAAACAAGAACAACAAAGTGCTACTGCTGAAGTCGAAGAAGAAAAAACTGAAGAGACAACGTAGCAAGACCATAAACATACGGAGAGCATCATGAAAATTCGAGGACGATTAATTATCGTTCTTCTGGTTGTGGTGATATGTGGAGTGTTCCTCTATCCCACAGTTAAATGGTACGGATTCGTCCCC
This sequence comes from Sphaerochaetaceae bacterium, assembly GCA_041655255.1. Taxonomy (GTDB): domain Bacteria; phylum Spirochaetota; class Spirochaetia; order Sphaerochaetales; family Sphaerochaetaceae; genus JBBAFS01. The sequence continues at coordinate 3,428 of JBBAFS010000011.1, read as the reverse complement.
CAGGAGACAAAAGATCTTGTCACAGGCTCCAAACTCCAAATTAGAGAGTACGCCTTAGGGCAGGCAACAAAAGATCTACGAGACTTAAAGGCGTTAGTAAGTTCACAACCGCAAGAGAAACTTCCTGCTTCATATAAGTTCTTAGTTCCCATTGCAAAAAAGAATTACAAAGCAAGTAATACCAAAACTCCATCTTCATGGAGTGTTGAGTCGGTTATGAGAGGGTTCTCAAGTGAGAAACATCTATTCGATTCAATTGAAGGTTATTATCGTGAGCAGTTGTTAAGTCTTAAAACCTTAAGTGGTAAAGTGCTACAACTTGGCTTAGACCTTCGTGGTGGTATGAGTATCCTCTTAGAGGCAGATGTCGAAGCTTATGAGGAAAAAACAGGTTCACGTCCATCTTCAAGTGAACTCACATCTTTAGTGTTAGACGACATTGCTATTTTGAATGAGCGAATTGACCAGTTCGGAGTAACTGAACCAGATATTCGCCTCCAAGGAAATGATCAAATTTTAATTGAAATTCCTGGAGCAGCTGATCCTGAGAGGGTGAATTCATTCTTACGTGGTAAAGGGTCTCTCACATTTCAGATCGTCGATCAAGAGTTAACCTCACAACTGTTAACATATTTTGAGGAACATCCCGGAGAGGTATTCACCGATTCAGGACAAATGATTCAACCCGATTTCCTCCCAGCTGGTCGAGTTGCAACAGCACACTATGTGAATGATGCATATGGTCTTGACGAACTTGAAGGATATGTGGTGATTCACCAAGAGATTGGACTTGATGGTATTCATATCTCTAACGCTGTTGTTGGTCAAAACCCTATCACAGGTCAACCAACGGTAAACTTTGCTCTCGATTCAACGGGTGGTGAGATTTTTTATAAACTCACATCGACTCACACCGGAGAATTGATGGCCGTTGTGCAAGATGGAAGAGTGAAGGCGATGGCTACGATTACCGAGCCAATTCGAAATAATGTACAAATTACTGGTTTTGGCCAAGATGAGGCTCAAAACCTCTCGGTAGTACTTAAAACAGCTGCCTTACCCATTGAACTTATTGTTGTAAGCCAACAAGCAATTGGAGCCTCATTAGGTGAAGATGCTGTCCGTTCAGGGTTAATAGCTATCATCGTTGGTTTAGCGTTAGTCTTTATTTTTATGATTGTGATTTATAAAGGAAGTGGACTCTTTGCCGATATTGCCCTGTTATTTAACTTGGTGATTCTTCTATCAGTTCTCTCTGCCTTTAACCTTACGCTCACACTCACAAGTATTGCCGGTTTAGTTCTTACTGTTGGAATGGCCGTTGATGCGAACGTCATTATCTTAGAGCGAATAAAAGAAGAGCTTGCTGTTGGTAAAAGTGCTGCAGCCTCGGTAAAAGCTGGATTTGGAAAAGCTTTTTGGACAATCATGGATGCCAACGTTACGACGATTATTGCCGCTTTGGTCTTATCACAATTAGGTTCAGGCTCAATTAAAGGATTCGCAAATACATTAGCTGTTGGAATTGTTAGTTCAATGTTCAACGCTCTATTTGTGGTAAAACTGATGTACGATATCTCTTTAAGTGGGAAGAATCCTCAGTTAAGCATTAGCTGGAGGAGGAAATAATCATGGCTAAAAAAACATATGCTATTACTAAATATCGATTTGTTGCTCTAGCTGTCTCGATTCTTCTTCTCGTTGGAGGGGTTGTTGGATTTTTTGTCCACGATGGCTTTAATTTAAGTATCGACTTTCAAAGTGGATTCTCGCAACGGGTACAAATAGCACCCCAAGCTGTAGAATTTTCTTACGATGGAAGCGATACTCTCACCCTTAATCTAACTGGATCAACACTCAGCTTTGTCACTCGTGATAGTTCTGGCTCTCACTACCAAGAGTTTACCTCATCTGAGTACCCTACAGTTGGATCTTTAGTTGATGCAATTAATAAAAGCGTCAACGGAGTTAAAGCAACTGCTTTGGATAAAGAGGTGCGAACAAGTGATTTAGTTGCAGGCTTTGGTTTGCCTTTAACTCTCACTTCCGAAAAAGCCACTCTTAATTCGACTCAAAGTGCACACACCCCTTTTATCACTATTGATGAAATAAGAGATGCACTTCCCCAACATGCCCAAGTGCAGATTGTTGGTGAACCGTATAAGCAGACATTCCAAATTCGCCTCTCAAATGATGATAATCTCAGTGAGGGTGAACTCAGTGAAATGGTTCATAGCGCTCTGAGTGATAGTTTTGGTTCAGGGTCAATTGTGGTATTACAAAGTGACTTTGTAGGACCTAAATACTCTTCAACATTAATCAGTGGTTCAATCTTAATTGTTATTGTGGCTATTGCATTAATTTTGCTGTACATCTGGTTTCGTTTTAAACTAGCTTATGCATTAGCATCAATTATTACCCTTGTTCACGATACGTTAGTGCTCGTTGGCTTTATTGTCGTATTTCAACTAGAAGCTTCGACAACAACGATTGCTGCTATTTTAACAATCATTGGATATACGCTAAATAACGTCATTGTTATTTTTGACCGAGTACGTGAAAATAAACCTTTGTTAAAAGGGTATGATTTAAGAAGTTTGTTAGACACAAGTGTTTCTCAATCATTCACACGAACACTCTACTCGTCGCTGACCACAGTTTTTGCTATTTTACCATTAGCACTCTTAGCAACAGGAGCAATTCAACTATTCGCTATTGAGATGGCATTTGGTATTGTAGTAGGAGCTTACTCAGCTAACTTCTTGGCTCCAGCTCTTCTACTTTGGATTACCAAAGAGAAAGGTCCATCTAAGGTAGTAAGAACTCCTAAAGTGGAAGTTGCACCAGAAGTAGTTACTGAGGCAGAACCAGTTGAGCAAGAGGGCGGCACCGATGCTCAAGCTGATGTCGGAATCCCAACTATTGAGCGAAAGCTTAAAGGGAAAAGACAACAAAAGAAATAAAAGATAAAGTAAAGCCGCCACTTGTGGCGGCTTACTTCATACAAGAGGTAGCAGGTGGTTGTTATTCGCTCACAGAGCATGGGATATTGCAGTGGAGTTTCACAAGTGATTGAGAAGGCTAAAGAGGCTTTAGCTTTAGCCAAAACAAAAAATGTCCCTGCCTACTCAATTGGTTGGTTTATTCACAACCCGTCGGTTGTCAACTCTTTCCAACAAAAAGGGATGAACTCAATTGAGTCTCCTGATGGTCATCTCCCTGGAGTGGCCCTCATTCGTGCCCACGGTATTGGCGACCCCCTTCGTAAAGCATTTATTGACGCCGGTTTTACCCTTATAGACGGAACATGTCCTACTGTAGCTTATTCACAACGTCTTATTCGCACCTCAGATCCTTCATGGAACATTGTAATCATTGGTCAGAAGGGACACAGTGAGGTGGTAGCTCTTTCACGAGTGTGGAACAAA
>JBBAFS010000010.1:0-32466 GCA_041655255.1 Sphaerochaetaceae bacterium | reverse complement strand
TAATACACCTATGGCTCACACAAGCAAAAGATCGTTTTAAGCAACAGCAACGAATAAACCAATCATTGGTGTAGTACGATGAGTCACATCTGGTTTCATGTCGATTTAGATGCATTTTATGCCTCAGTAGAGCAATTAGATAACCCCGAGTACCGTAACAAACCGGTGATTGTCGGAGGAAAGAGTAACCGCTCTGTGGTAAGTGCCTGCTCGTATGAAGCTCGAGCATATGGTGTTCATTCAGCGATGCCTGTCTATCTTGCTAAAACGAAATGTCCACATGGAATCTATGTTCGCCCCCGCATGGAGCGTTATAGTGAAAAAAGTCGTGAAGTGATGAAAGAGCTTGCCGCTTTTAGCCCTTATGTGCAACAAATCTCAGTCGATGAAGCCTTTTTAGATATGAGTGGAACTGAGAGGTTGTTTGGTAAACCTAAAGAGGCTGCTTTATTACTCAAAAAACGGATTAAAGAGAACACTGGCCTTACGTTAAGTGTCGGTATTGCCACAAGCCGCTTTATTGCTAAATTAGCCAGTGGGTATCAAAAACCTGATGGGTTATCACTTATCTCACCAGGACGAGAACAAGATTTTGTCGATGCAGTGGGATTGAAAAAACTGTGGGGAGTGGGAAAAAAGACATTAGAACAACTTCACAAACATAATATCACCACCCCAAAAGAGTTAAGAACATACTCAAAAGAGCACCTACAGCGCCTCTTTGGAGAGGCTGCTGGCTCTTTTTTATACTCAACGAGTCGAGGCATTGATCCGGGGATGTATGCAGAAGAGAGTAAGAGTCGCTCCATTAGTACTGAGATGACTTTTGTTGTCGATGTATGTGAGAGTATCAGTATCGACCAAGCACTCTTAGCGATGGCCCACGATGTGATGTTTCGTCTTTTTGAAGAGCAGCTTTTTAGTACGACTGTCGCAGTTAAAATACGCTACAGTGATTTTTCTACCTATAGTGTTCAAACTACCACCACCGATTCTATCGTCTCAGCTGATCAAGTGTATAACCTTGCTAAAGATCTCTTTTACTCAAAATGGAGAAAAGGTGAACCTATTAGGCTTTTAGGAGTGGGTCTGTACAATGTGAAAGAACACTCTTCTCATATTCAACAATCGCTCTTTGATGATGAGTATGCTCGCAAACACACCTTAGAAAAGACTATCCTTAAGCTAAAAAGTGAGGGCCTTACCCTTAAAAAAGCCTCTTTATTAGAGCCTAAAGAGCAAGATGAGTCTCCCTTGAAAAAATAGCCTTTTCGGTGCTACAGTGCTTTCGAGGGGGGAGGATCACTTTTGGCTCTACATATTGTCTTATTTGAACCAGAGATTCCTCAAAATACGGGCAATATTGCCCGTACCTGTGTGGCGATTGATGCAACTTTACATCTTGTACACCCCCTTGGTTTTTCATTATCTGAAAAACAAGTTCGCCGTTCAGCTTTAGATTATTGGCCCCACTTACACTTAGTGGAGCACGCTTCAATTGATGCCTTTTTTGAAGCAGAGGGAGATAAAAACCTCTACTTCTTTACTACTAAGGCTCAAAGAGCCTACACTGAAGTAACCTACAGTGAGGATGTCTATTTCATCTTTGGTAAAGAGAGTGCGGGTGTTGATGAGGCAATCTTACTTAAGAATCCCTCAAGGTGTGTTAGAATACCGATGAGAGGAGAGATTAGATCTCTCAATCTCTCTAATAGTGTGGCTGTTGCTGCGTATGAGTGGGAGAGACAAATGGATTTTACGAGCTTACAAAGCAGTGGCTCTCTTCATCACCACAGATGGGGAGAAAAGGAGATGGTATGAAAACGATAGGTTTTATTGGAAGTGGGAATATGGGGGGAGCTATAATTCGCTCCATTGCTCCATTAAAAAGGTGGGATGTTCTCATTTACGATATTAGAACCGATATCTCATCTCTCTTAGCCGAAGAGACAGGGGCCACCGCTGTCGATTTACCACAACTACTTGATCAAGCCGATATCATCGTATTAGCTGTAAAACCTCAAACACTCCCCTCTTTGTTTCCCACACTAAGCAAGTTGAAAAACAAATGGTGGATGAGCATGGCCGCTGGAGTCTCGCTACAGACTCTCAGTGAAGGTCTTCAAAGCGAAGAGGTGATTCGTATCATGCCAAATATGGCAGCTTCGGTTAATAAAGCGGTAACCGCTTTATCTGCTCATAAGAATGCTTCAGCGGCATGGATTGAAGAGGCTAGTGACTTTGTCAACAGTTTTGGTTCACTTCATCTCATTAGTGAAGATCAATTTAGTGCCTTTTTAGGAGTCTCAGGTTCCGGAATTGCTGCAGTGTTCCGCTTTTTCCATGCGATGGCATTAGGAGGGGTTCAACAAGGCCTCCCTTATATCGATGCACTGAAACTTATTATCGATACAGCTGAAAGTGCTAGTGCGTTAATTAAAGCAACAAAGCGAGGACCAGAAGAGTTTGTCACCCGAATTTGTTCACCTAAAGGGACAACCATTGAATTAATTAAAGTATTAGAAGAGCACGCCTTTGATGCTGCATTGATGAATGCAGTAGAAGCTGCAAGTGAGAAGGCACTACAATTAGAACGAGAAACACATACCTAAACGAGGAGCACCATGATAGATCTTAGAGAGCTAAAAGAGCGTAAAGAAGAAATTGAAACAAATATACTCAACCGTGGAATGAGCGTTGATGTCGATCACTTATTACTGTTACAACAAAGGCGCCTTACTGCCCTCAAAGAGAATGAACGCCTGCGTACGTTACGTAATGAAAATGCCCTTAAGATGAAACAAAAGTTGGAAGCTTCAGAGCGCCAAATCTACATCGAAGAGGGAAAAGCTCTCAAAGAGCAGATTGCTGAAGCTGAAAGTCTCTTTAACACTATTGAGGCAGAGTATATTGAATTGGCTAAACAGGTGCCTAATTATGCTCACCCATCGGCTCCCATTGGAAAACTCGACACCGATAACAAAGAACTTAAAACATGGGGAAAGCCTACTGAGTTTAATTTTAAGGCACTTGATCATGTTGAATTAGGAGAGAAACTCGATCTCATCGATTTTGAGAGTGCCACTCGAGTCTCAGGACCAAAGTTTTACTATTTAAAAAATGAGGCCCTTTATTTACAGATGGCTTTAGAGCGCTTTGCCCTTGATATCCTTAAAAAACATGGCTTTACACTCATGATGACCCCAGATATCGCAAAAGAGGAGATTTTAGAGGGAATCGGCTTTAATCCTCGAGGAGATGAGAGTAATATCTACTCTTTAGAGGGAACAGATCAGTGTCTTATTGGGACAGCTGAAATTACTTTAGGGGGGTATTATGCGAACACAATGTTTAAACCTGAAGATCTCCCTATTAAACTTGGGGGCTTAAGTCACTGTTTCCGTCGAGAAGCAGGAGCTGCGGGTCAATACTCTAAAGGGTTATACCGTGTCCACCAATTTAGTAAAGTTGAGATGTTTGTCTATGCTTTACCATCTCAATCAGATGAGATTCATGAACAACTGCTAGCGATTGAAGAAGAAATTTTCCAAGCTTTAGAACTTCCATACCGAGTAGTCGATACCTGTACAGGGGATCTTGGTGCACCAGCGTACCGTAAATATGATATTGAAGCTTGGATGCCAGGACGTGGAGAGAGTGGAGAGTATGGAGAAGTGACTAGTACGAGTAACTGTACCGACTACCAAGCTCGTCGGTTGAATATCCGCTATAAAGACGAAAGTGGAAAAACTGAATTTTTACACCTTCTCAACGGAACAGCAGTTGCCACCTCTCGAGCTATTGTCGCCATTTTAGAGAACTTTCAACAAAATGATCACTCCATTAGAATTCCAAAAGCATTAGTCCCCTACTTTGGTTCAGAGTTGATTAGTCGTTAACAAGGAGCGTGTTATGAGTGTTTCTGCTTTATCATCAGATTTTTATGAATTGACGATGATGCAAGGATACTATCGAAGTAAAAACAACCCCACTGTTGTATTTGATATGTTTTACCGAAGTAATCCCTACAATGGGGGGTATGTCGTCTTTGCAGGTCTTCATGATGTGCTCAGAAGAATTGAACTGTTCACCTTCAGTGAAGGAGATATTGCATATTTACGCTCGCTTAATCGATTTGATGAAGATTTTTTAGAGTACTTAGCCGATTTTCATTTCACCGGAAGAATCGATAGTGTCTGTGAAGGAACAGTGGTATTTCCTGGTGAACCTCTGTTAAGAGTTGAAGCAACGATGATTGAGGCTCAACTCATTGAAGGGATGATCTTAAATACTCTTAATTATCAATCTCTTATTGCCACTAAAGCCTCCCGAGCATATCGAGCTTCCAAAGGTGGAGAGATTATGGAATTTGGGCTTAGAAGAGCCCAAGGGCCCGATGGAGCTTTTAGTGCATCGAGAGCAGCATTTATCGGTGGAGCAAGTGCTACAAGTAATACCCTTGCTGGGAAAGTATTTGATATCCCTGTTGCAGGAACTATGGCCCACTCATGGGTGATGCTCTTTGAAACTGAGTTAGAGAGTTTTAGAGTCTTTGCCGACATCTTCCCTGATAACACGATCTTACTGATCGACACCTACGACACTCTCGGTTCAGGTATTAGAAATGCAATTATTGTTGGTAAAGAGCTCAAAGAGAGAGGTAAATCGATGGGGGTGCGAATTGATAGTGGAGATTTAAGTTATCTCTCACGTAAGATTCGTACACTCTTAGATGATGCAGGTTTAGAAGATTGTAAAATCTATGTCTCTAATGATCTTACTGAAGAGATTATTGAGACATTGGTTCGTGATGAAGCCCCAATCGATTCTTGGGGGATTGGGACTCACTTAGTTACCGGAGGGACTCAAAGCTCTCTTAACGGAGTGTATAAGCTCGCTGCTCGTCAATTAGATGATCACACCTACCTTCCTGTGATGAAAATAAGTAACACCTTCGAAAAAGCAACAAATCCAGGGAAAAAGCAGGTGTGGCGCTTTTACGATGAAGAGGGAATCGCTGTTGCCGATTTAATCACTTTGGATGATGAACACATTGAGAACGGAAATGATATCCTTTTTTATCACCCCTTTAGCCAAGCAGACTTCTTTACGATGAAAAAACATCGTTACGCCTATGCTAAAAAACTCCTTAGTTGTGTGATGGAGGGGGGTAAAAGATTAAGTAAGCCCAAACACATCAGTGAGATTCAACAATTCGCTAAAGAGAGTTTAGCTACCATTCACGATAGTCATAAACGAATTATTAACCCCCACATCTATAAAGTATCACTTTCAGAGCAAGTGAAGTCTCTTAAGACTCAGTTGGTTATTGAGGGTCGCCAGAAGATGAGTGATCAGTAATATACCCAAGGATCCCTTGGGCAATAGTGTAAGCCATCCTCTTTTTATAAAAAGGATCACTTAAGAGTTCTCGCTCTAACTTGTTACTTAAAAATCCCACTTCCACAAGTACTGAGGGTACTTCACTGGCATTTAAGACCCATACATCTTGCTCTTTAATTCCACGAAACTTTTGAGAGGGGAATTGGGTGACTAACTCTTGTTCTAACTGAGTGGCTAACAAGACACTTTGTTGCTGCAACGAAGAGAGAAGTTCACTTGACCGGTATGGGCTATAACGGACGAGTTTCCACAGTGGCATCGTAGGAGAGAGAAAATTCACTTTTTTAGAGGCATGTTTCACCAGTAGTTCAATACCGTTTGCCTCTTGTTGGTGTGAAGAGTTCACATGAATAGAGACAAAAATAGAACTGGTATCTTTGTTTGGGTTATATGATGAGGCTATAAAAGCTCGATCTGCCAAAGAGAGATATGTATCATCACTTCGAGTGAGAATCACTTCTACGTTATGACTCTCTAATACCTCTTTCACCATCACACTAAGTTCTAAGGTGATATCTTTCTCTTGTAAGGGGGCCTCAACAGCTCCAGGATCTGAGCCTCCATGACCGGGGTCTATGATTACCGTAGAGACAGGTAACTCAAAAGGAGTACTGAACAAAGAGAGAGAGAGTAGTAACAATAAAAGTACAACACTAAAGCGTTTCACTATTCTTACTCCTTTGGTTGAGGCCATGAGCGTAGAAGCAGTTGAAAATCATATCGATAGAGGGCTAACTTTTTTTGCATCTCTTTAGCTAGATGTGGCTCTTTATATTTCCCCGCTTTAGAGAGATAGTTTTTTCCCTTCACCTGTTTTACCCCTAACGCTTTGGTGTGTACTCTATTCATCCCTTCGACAAACGAGCGGTTTTCTATAATGAATTGACGATCATTAAAGGTACATTGCATGTGAGGAAAACTGAGAATCTGATACCCATATAAATTACATCTCAAGCCAAAATCGAGCAATTGCCAATATTCACTACCAATGAGTTCATCAAAACCTCTGACTCTTTGAAAGAGGGCTCGATCGTAAAATCCAAGGCCTAAAAATGGGTATAAGGTCCGCTCTACTTCCATGGTAGGGATAAACGAAAGAGGGTCCAAAAGATGCCCTCGTTTAAAAGGGACCGAGATGGCAGGAAGTTTTTCGTGAAGGCGATTGTATAACAGAGGGACAACCACAGCAGGTTTTTCCCATTGGTGGAAAAAGTCGACCACCTCTTGTTCAGAAAAATGTGAACAACTCACATCGGTTCGACTTAAAAAGAAGTAGCTGGTGAAACACTCATCGGCTAAGACATTGACCATAGCTCCAAAGGAGGCCGCTTCACTAAAGACAATGAAAGAGAAATCGGGGAAATCTTCTCTGAGTTGATTAATCGCCCCTTGTTCACGGTGCATCAACACATATAAGTTCCACTTCTCATAATCGAGGCGAATTTGGGATAATGAGGCAACAAGATCCTCATCGCTTTCAGTAGCTATGACACCAATTGAGAGTGTCTCTCGACGATGGAGTAATTGGATTCGTTTTCCAATATCTTGTGTTCGATGAAATAGCTGATAACTACTTTTCATAATCTAAAAATACAATATCCTCTGGTCTAAAGAGGACATCAATTTTCCCTTTCTCCCGTTCAATGGTAATATCTTTACTTTGTAGGCCTGCTACAGCACTGATAGTAGCGCTATCGTAATAAGGGACAGCTTTTGCAACGTCGTTAATCATCACCACATCCCCTGCATGAAACACTCCCTCTACTCCCAACACTCCTGAAGGAAGTAGACTTTTATGATTTCGTAAAGCTTTCACTGCCCCTTCATCAATACGGATGCACCCTTTAGCCGAAGAGTGAACAATCCACCTAGAACGTTGATTGAGTTGTTTATGAGCGTGGATATAGGTCCCAAGTGGTTCTCCACTATACAGGCGTTGAAGAATATCTTTTTCATACCCACTGGCGATAATAGTGGCACACCCCGCTGTTGAAGCAATCTTTGCTGCAAGTAACTTAGTCTTCATTCCGCCAGTGGCAAATGAGGACCCTGCGGTTCCTGCATAACTCATAATCGTCTCATCAATCGTTTCAACTTCCTTCAGTAGTTGCCCTTTATTCCCTTTGGTTGGCTTTTTATCATACAGCCCATCGATATCCGTAAGAATAATGAGTAAATCGGCATCAATTTTACTCGCCACAAGGGCACTCATTCGATCGTTATCACCAAAGGCAGAACCAATTTCGGCAGTACTGACGGCATCATTTTCATTAAAGACAGGAATGACGTGTAAATCAAATAAGGCATCTACCGAATTACGAAGATTGACAAATGTTTTACGATCACTTAGTTCACTACGGGTAATAAGTACTTGAGAGCAAATTAAATCATGTTTTTTAAACGAATCACGGTAGTGACTCATTAAAATTGGTTGTCCAATTGAGGCGCACGCTTGGCGTAAGGCGACTTGCTTTATAGGGGCTTTTTTCTTGAGTTCTTTCGCCCCTAAGCCTATGGCACCTGATGAGACTAAAATAAGATCGACCCCTTTTTCTCTTAAAGCGGCAATATCTTCAACGATAGCATCGATGCGAAGTCGATCTATCCCATCGGCACTACTGAGTAAGTTAGTGCCAACTTTCACAACAATTCGGCGGACGTTGTGAATTCCTCGTCTCATGAGAGTGATCCTTCCATCATCGACTTCCCTTCGATTGGTAAGTTGGTATGAAGATAGTGTCTCTCACCCTCTTCATAAGAGGTTACAGTGTGTCCCTCTCCAGTTAAGATCCACTTAGAAGTCACTAAGCCCTCTAATCCTACTGGGCCTCGTGCGTGGATTTTCTGAGTTGAGATCCCTACTTCTGCCCCTAGTCCAAATCTAAAACCATCAGCAAATCGGGTACTACAATTTACAAACACATCAGCTGAATCGACTTCTTGTAAAAAAAGTTGAGCTGTCTCTTTATTGTTAGTAATAATAGCATCGGTGTGACCGGAGCCGTAGCGAGCGATATGATCAATAGCTTCTTCGGCTGATGCAACTACTTTGATATTAATTTCGTAATCTAAATACTCTTTTTTCCAATCTTCTTCTGTTGTAGGGATACATGTAATGAGTTTTTGAGTCTCATTATCTCCATGAATAACAACATTCCACTTCTTAGTAGATTCTTTAAAAGCTGGGATAAACTCTTTTGCCACAGAAAAGTGGACTAATAGAGTCTCAATAGCATTACACACAGCTGGGTATTGGCATTTAGCATCAGTAGCTACTTCTACTGCCATCTTTACATCGGCTTCTTTGTCGATATACATCGCACAGATCCCATCGGCATGACCAAGAACTGGGATGTGGGTATTTTCCATGATATAACGGACAAACTCATTTGACCCTCGTGGAATAAGAAGATCAATAATATGATCGAGTTCTAACATGTTTCTCACATCTTCACGACTAGTGAGATGGACAATCCAATCACTTCCTACACTAAAGTCTTGTAAAGCACGACGAATAATCTCTACCAAAGTGGTGTTTGTTTGAAGAGCTTCACTGCCCCCTTTAACTACAATACCGTTTCCACTTTTTAAAGCTAATGAGATAATTTGCACTAGCGCATCAGGACGAGATTCAAAGATCATACCGATAGTCCCAATGGGGACATCGACTCGTTCTAATAACAATCCTGTATCTAATAATCGGCGCTCTTTCACTTTCCCAATAGGATCAGCTAAGGCGGCAACTTGGCGAATTCCTTCAACTGAAGAGGCGATTTTTTTACTATTAAAAAGAAGTCTTTTTTGAAGAGGTAACTCTAAGTTCTCTTGTTGAGCTTTAAGCAAATCTTTGTTATTTGCCTCTTCTATCTCTTTAACACTACTTTCAAGTTCAGAAGCAATCGCTTCAAGCATCTCGTTACGAAGTGCTAATGAAGTTGTTCCTAAGACTCTTTGTCCTTTTTTAATATATTGAAACTGGTCCATGTGAATCACTCCTTACTGATATAAAAGAGTACTCTGTTTCACCTCAATAATGCAAGCTTACCACCTCAAATGGCTCTCTCTTAGCGAGTTCGCTTCTTTCGAATTCCTTTAAGTGCAACTTTGTTGTGAAGTATCATCTCAAGTGAATTAGGTTTGATTAATTGTCTCTTTGAGACCAAATAGACAAACTTTTTAGTTTTTTTATACAGCTCAAAGGCATCACGCTCATCATATTCAAAGAACATGGTGAGTTCTTTATTCTCTTTATAAAGACGAGCTTTATGATCAACACTCTCGCTAGCTGGCACATCTAACATCACGAGGTTGTTGTATTGAATGTTGTGTTTATCTAACCAAGAGCTGAGTTCTTCTTTGTAGGCACTACTTTTGTTACTCACCAGGGTATTAATGGTATAGGTGGGTAACATATTAGGTCGTGTATGTGATAAGTGGTGAGTATAACTCTCCCCTTCTAAAACAGTTGAATCTTCTTGGGTGCATAACACCCCTTCCACTGAGACTGCTGAGGTACGTAAGATATCACGGTGGAAGATGTTCCACTCAAAAGCACGAGGATTGGGAACATACTCAAAGTAGATGTCGATATCATCCCGCTTTTTATGAGTTGAGTAGATTGCACAGGTGGTTATTTTTTCTCTTAAAGAGGGTTCAAAACTCTCTACAAGTTCAACTAAAGATGTCCCTGTAAAAATACTATCGTCGACTAATAAAATACGCTTGGCATCTTGAGGTGCGACGATGTTGTGTTTGGGACTGCGAGTTTTCCCCTTTTGTAGGAGGTGGTTATGAATTAACCCATCAACGTCAGTCACATTGACATTTAAATAAAGGGCGATGGTATAAGCTGGGATCATACCACTACGGGGAATGCCGACAATTAAATCAAAGTCTTGTTGTTGTACTTTATGGATATTTTTTGCGATATCGCTCGTCAAATCGTGTAACGATCTATAATGTAATAACACTCATAATCCTCTTTCATGTAGAATTGGTTCTCGTTGTGTACCATCCTATCGTGGTGCAATTGCTTTGAGAATGCAACAGTGAAAAAACCTTTTTTTCTCAACGTGATAGGTATGGTAGACATACTTCATATTTTCTCTCAAGAAGATATGAAAAAAAGAGATACATCTTCTCCTTTAAGTAATATTTTTGCATAGTTTTCCCCTTTTTAGGTATGTTTATTCACGAACTTCCCTATTTAGTGAATTATTGGTGTTTATCTATACATTTTAAAAGCAACTCGATATAATCACCAAATCGAAGTATCCATTGTGAAGGAGTCAAAACAAAATGGAAAAACTATTTAAACTCTCGGCACACAAAACGAATGTCCGAACAGAAGTCGTTGCAGGAGTAACAACGTTTCTGACTATGGCTTACATTCTCATCGTGAACCCACTCATTTTGAGTGATGCAGGAATGGACTTTGGTGCTGTTTTTACAGCTACCGCTTTAGCATCAGCAATCGCAACATTGGTGATGGCATTTCTGGCGAATCTCCCCTTTGCTCTTGCTCCGGGAATGGGATTAAACGCATTTTTTGCTTACACAGTTGTCATTACCATGGGGTATTCGTGGCAACAGGCTTTAACAGCCGTCTTCATCGAAGGAATCATCTTTATAGCACTCACAGCTCTTAATATTCGTGAAGCTATTGTCAATTCGATTCCCGCTAACGTTAAAAAAGCTATCAGCGTTGGTATTGGATTGTTTATTGCATTCATCGGATTGCAAAACGCTGGAGTTATTGTTGGTGGTGCTACGTTAGTTGAACTTGGTGATGTCCTCAAAGGTGATGCCCTACTCGCTATTTTAGGTCTTCTTATTACTGCCATCTTAGTTGGATTTAAAGTTCGTGGTGCTTTACTCATTGGTATTGTTCTTACCACTATTGTTGGTATTCCAATGAAAGTTACTTCCTGGGCCGGTGGTTCTTTCCTTCCTCCTTCCTTAGCCCCAACATTCATGCAATTCTCATTTAAAGATATGTTCACCATCGATATGATCGTTATTATCTTTACATTCTTATTTGTCGATATGTTTGACACCGTTGGAACGCTCATTGGTTGTGCTACAAAAGCAAATATGATGGAAAAAGATGGATCAATTCCAATGGTTAAAGAGGCTCTTTTTGCCGACGCTATTGGAACAACTGTTGGAGCTATGTTAGGAACTTCTACAGTAACAACCTACGTAGAGAGTTCTGCAGGTGTTGCTGAAGGTGGACGAACAGGTCTTACCTCTTTAGTTGTTGGTCTTTTATTCCTTGTTTCACTATTCTTCTCTCCACTCTTTTTATCAATTCCAGGTGCAGCAACTGCTCCAGCTCTTATCTTAGTTGGACTGTTTATGATTACCCCTGTTAAAGATATTGAGTTTGAAGATGCTACTGAAGGTCTTCCTGCTTTCTTAACCATCCTTATCATGGTTACCTCCTACTCAATTGCTAACGGTATCATGTTTGGTGCATTAAGCTGGGTTATCCTCAAGTTGTTTACAAAGAAATATAAAGAAATTACACCAATGATGATTATCATTGCTGTACTTCTTTTAATTAAATTACTTTTTGCTTAATAACACAGAAATGAACAAAGAGGGTCGTTTGACCCTCTTTTTTTATGTTCTTTATTTCTCGTCAACTTCAATGGGAACAAATGAGTAAGAATCGACATCAAATAACCCCATATCAGTAACCTTCAGTGATGGAATCACAGGTAGTGCCATAAAACTTAATGTCATAAATGGATCGACCTTATGAGAAACCTGTAATAATGAAAAGGCTTTTTCATACATCACTTCTAGCTTTTGTAACACATGATCTGATCCTTCGTTGGTCATTAACCCCGCAATGGGTAAAGAGAGAGTCTCAATGACGGTATTGTTATGGACCATCACTATCCCTCCATGAATCTTTTTAAGAGCTTCTAAGGCTATAAACATCTCTTTGTCACTGGTTCCTGCAATAATGACATTGTGTGAGTCGTGGGCGATAGTAAGAGCTATTGCTCCATCTTTAAGGCCATACCCTTGCAACAGTGCTAAAGCTTTATTACCGGTAGCATGGTGACGTTCAATCACTGCAAGTTTCACAATATCTTCATCTTTTTGATACACCCATCGGTTATGATCATCTCGTGTTACGTGAGTTGTAAGATGAGTGGTTACTAAAGAACTCCCCTCCAAGCCAATCACTCGTACGTTGTTTGATGAGAGATGAAGAGCAAAGTCTTCTTCATCAATGGGCCCAATGTAGATCTTCCCTTCGATGTGAGTAGGAATGCTCATTGGTGTGTGTGTTGTTGGCTTTTTGTAGAGCACTCCACCAACAAAGACATCTTCGACACTGAAATCTGTAAGGTTATTCACAAGCACCAAATCTGCCCGTTTGGCAGGGGCAATTGCACCACGATCACTTAAACGATACGCTTCAGCAGCATTCAGTGAGGCCATACGAATCGCCTCAATGGGATCAATCCCCTCTTGTACAGCAATACGAAGATGGTTATCTATGTGTCCCTCTTCAATAATCGATTTAACTTGGCGATCGTCGGTACAAAACATACAACGACGACTGTTAAAAGAGGTCACAGCAGGAAGTAAGGCTCGTAAATCACTACTTGCTGAACCTTCTCTTAGTAGTACATACATACCACTTTCAATGCGTTCAGTGACCTCTTGTGGTGTTGTACACTCATGATCGGTCATAATCCCACTGGTGATAAATGCTTGTAAGTGCTCTTTGGTTAAACTTGGTCCATGTCCATCAATCACTTTTCCTTCACTGTGGGCAACATGTAGTTTTTCTAAGATAGAAGGTTGAGCTTCAATTACCCCTTGCATATCCATCATCTCTCCAAGACCAAGAACGTGAGATTGTGTTATTCGAGATGCAATACTCTTTGCATCAATAGTCGCACCAGAGTGTTCAAAAGAGGTAGAAGGGACACAAGAGGGGACCATAAAGAAAAAAGAGAGTTGGCTTTTTTGAGAACTTTCGACCATAAAATCGAGTGCCTCTATTCCCGCCACATTACATATTTCATGAGGGTCACACACTGCTGTGGTTGTTCCACGAGCTAATAAGAGGTGACCAAAACTGACGGGATCGACTAAAGAGGATTCTATATGGACATGAGCGTCTATAAGACCGGGGATCAGGTAGTTTCCTTTGGCATCGTAGGTGTGCTTCCCTTCATAATGATCTCCAATAGCTGCGATATAGGAGTCGACTATGGCGACATCTTTTTGCATGATCTTTCCATTATAGACATCGACAACATTGGCATTGGTAATCACATAATCTGCAACTCTTCGTTTCATAGCAACGTCGATGAGGCGTTTTTGTAAATCAATTGTCATACCGTGACTCCTTTCTTATAAACTAACACCAACATCAGTTGTGAGCAACAAGAGTGTACTCTCCCCTTTTCATTTCCCTTTTACTCTGATACATTCACTACTAGCAAAGGGGAGTGACGTAAGTGTATCAAGTGGTGCTCATCTTCGGCAGTATTGGTCTATTCTTATATGGGATGAATACCCTCAGCGAGGGGTTACGACGAGCTGCTGGTGAACGACTTCAATCAGTTCTGAACTTTATGACCGGCAGTAGGTTCGCTGCCATTCTCACTGGAATATTAACTACCGCTATTATGCAATCTTCATCAACCACAACTGTCATGGTGGTCAGTTTCATTAATGCAGGATTGTTAGAATTAGCCCAAGGTATTGGTGTGATTATGGGAGCCAATATAGGAACGACAATCACCGGTTGGATTGTCGCTCTTTTTGGGTTCAATCTCTCATTTAGTGGTATTAGCCTTCCAGCTATTGGAGTAGGGTTTGCCCTTATTGTCATTAAGAGGTTAAAAAAAGCTGCCGTTGGTGAAATTTTCATTGGTCTTGGGCTCCTTTTTTTAGGTCTCGATTTTCTTAAAGAGTCGGTACCAGATATCTCTCAACACCAAGATTTACTCATCTCACTACACAACTTCAGTGGCAATGGTCTTTTATCGTATCTCTTTTTTATCTTAGTGGGGATGCTTCTCACAATTATCGTCCAATCTTCCAGTGCCTCTATGGCTATTAACCTAGCGATGGCCTATTCGGGTTGGTACGATTTTCCCACCGCCGCAGCGATTGTCCTTGGGGGGAATGTCGGAACAACTGTTACCGCATATCTAGCTAGTTTTGGTACCACAGTAAATGCACGACGCTCAAGTCGGATAAATATTGTATTTAATGTGTTCGGGCTACTATGGATGAGTCTGATATTCACTCCTTTTTTACACTTTGTCGATTTTTTAGTCCCTGGTGATATTTTTGATCCTTCTCAGTCACACACCATCCCATTTCACTTAGTCACTTTTCACACCCTGTATAATATTGGAAATGTCCTCATTTTCAGCTTCTTTATTCCACAACTTGTCGCCATTGGTAAAAAGTTAGTCCCCGATGATGATTCACTCATTGGTCCTTATAAACTTAAATATATTCGAGCCACGATGCACGACTCTCCAGAGTTGTACCTTCTTACTGTAAAGCGTGAACTTTTTAAGATGGCCGATATCACCGATGAGATGTTTGTCCGCTTTTGGAACACTTTTACCCATCCTGAGATTCCTGTAGATGAGCAATTGGAGATCCAATCACAACAAGAAGATCTTACCGACCAGATGCAAGAGGAGATTACCACCTTCTTAAGTAAGTGCAGCATGGATGGGATGAATAAAGTAAGTGCAAGTAACCTTCATAGCATGATGCGAATCACCAATGAATTAGAATCCATTGGAGACAACTGTTACAACTTAATGTTCCTAGCAGAACGAAGAAATAACCAAGAACTCGAAATTGAAGAGCATGCTATGAATGACTTATATCCCTATGTCGATTTAGTTCTTAAATTCATAGCCCTGATTCGAAGTAACTTAACTGACCAAGCAAAATCACATAATCTAGCTCAAGCACAAGAATTAGAAAATGAGATTAACCTCATGCGGCACGAATTGAAAGAGAATGCCTCTATTCGACTTCAACAAGGCCACGAAGTACGCTCAGAACTGTTGTACATCGATGTACTGCGTCATATCGAACACATTGGTGATCACTGCTTAAACATTGTAGAAAGCCTCTCTAGCCTCTCTAGTCGATAGTTGAAAGGCACTTTATGTGCATGATATACTCAGTGCGAATACCAAAGAGAGGTAAACAATGAAACAAGTTATCATCGGAGTTGCTATTGGCTTGGTGCCTATGTTGGTACTCCTTATTATCCAATACGTAAAACACTCAACAAAAGTCAAAGAGCATAAAGCCGAAATTAGCCGTCTTAAAGCGATGGTAACTGATCGGATGGATCTTGAAAGTGAAGGCCTTTCTAAATTACGAGATGAAGTTAAGGATTTGAAAGCTGAAAATGAGAATATGAGAATCACTATTCACACCTATTCTCAAAAGCCTGGACGTAAAGAGATAGCTCGATTGCAAGTATATCAACAAGCTGCCGATAAACTCACCATCAACAGCCCCGGATTCGGAGCTGCATGGCAATCTGCATTAAAAGAGAGTGAAGAGGAGTTGCAAAAGACGTTCACGGGGTTACAGCCGTTTATCAAAAAGATTATCCCCCTCAAAAGCGCTACGCCAAGTATTGAAGATAAGAGTTAATCATCCTCATACAATTCGTAGACAACATCCCAAGCTTCCGACTCTCCAACTCTTAATCTTACCAACAAATCGTAGTGGTACAGTAACAGTGACATCTGTTTTTTCACCGCCTCTTCGGGAGAGTCTATATTTACTTGAGCTAACTCGGGGTCATCCTTTGGTAAAGAGGCCAAACGATGATACTCGTCGATCATCTCCTTCTTTTTCCATGACAAGAAATTTGGTGCCTCTAAAATAAAGATAGGATCATAATTATAACGATTCAAATCTTCGATAGTATCGGCAATCTGTTTCTCAGTAGCATCTGGAGCAAGTGCTTTAAACTGCTTTTTCAACTCTTTCATAATTCCTCCTACTCATCATCTCTTGTATAAGAGTGTATCACACTCTACAGACTTTAAGAGGATAACTATCGCATAAGCTCGCCACTCGTGACAAAAGTGACTTGTTTATTGAAATGATCAAGTGGGTTGTATGTTGTTTTATCGACACTTTGAATTAAATCGGTAATAGCGTAATACTTTTTAGAAGGGAGGTACTGTAAGAGATCTAACAAAGATTGTTTTACACAAAAATCTCCAGCTAAACCCACAACGTAGATCTCATCACCTTCAATGTATTCAATGCGCTTTCCATCACCAAAAGGGGAAAACTCTTCTTCGTTTTTGTCTCTTCCTTTGTAAAGAACTTTGTCATTTCCAATTTCTACAGCAAGCTCTGCACCTTTAGTTCCTGCAACACAATGGGGTGGAAAATCACTAAAAGAGATATGATCTACTGGGTGATCATCGGCAGTAAGAAGTACTTGATCAAAAAGTGGACGAATGCTCTCAATCTTTTTGACAAATTCTTCCCCAGCAGTATCAACAGCTAATGCTCCACCAGCTAAAAAGTCGTTTTGCACATCGACGATAATTAAGGTCTTTTTCATAACACGCTCTCCTTGAACCCATCATAGTAAAAAACTCAATCAATGTTCAACACAACATATTACAACAAGACCCCAGATAATCTGGGGTCTCATGTTTGTGATATAAAGACTCTTATTATGGGCCAACTAATTCAAAGGTGAGTGTAGCTTGGTACGAGCCGGCAACGGCATCGGTGTAATCTACTTCACTTAACTCAATAAAAGCAGCAACTTGTATCACTCGCATGTTAAAGGAAGTTAAGTTTTCTACATAATATTCTTGAATAGTAGATCCAGCTGTTGATAATATTCCATCATTCATCTGATAACTAATAGTTGTATCTCCCCCTCCAATTCGACTCATATGAGGGGCCTTCACATGAATGGTAAGATTACTTCCAATATTGGTCAGTGCTGTACATAAAATGCCTTATAGCGATTTCCACCGGTGAATTCAAAAGATGGTAATGCTGTTAAACCACTCCAGTTCATAACACTAATGTCGGCATCACTGTCGAATACTTTGATTTCTGCCACAGTTTGAATATTAGTAGAGATATCAAAAGAGGCATCATCTAAAGAATCGGCAAAAACACCACCAAGAAGGACACATGCTAATAGCGTAATAAGAATTGTTTTTTTCATTGCAACCCTCCTTGCAATCTATACTCCGATCTCTTTAAACATATCTCAGCATTCCATCTCTTAAGAGAATTATGGAATAGATACAAAATTAGGAGCAATGAGAACATAGTCCACACCTATGTCATGTGTTTGTTATATATATTTGTAAAGGGAGAATGATTTCACCAAAAGAGAGAAATATCATCACGTAATAAAAAAGGCTCTGATAAATAGATCAGAACCTCTTATAGGGAGTGCCGAAGGCGGGAATTGAACCCGCACGCCCAAAATGAGCAAGGGATTTTAAGTCCCTTGTGTCTACCTATTCCACCACTTCGGCAACCACCATTAGTTTTACCTGTAAATTGAAAAAAACGCAAGAGTGAATTGAAACTCTTTTTTAAGAGTGTGAAATGTTCACTTTCTCGCCTCTATTTTGGAATGATGTTAAATAGTGGAAGATATCAAATCTATTGTATGACAATTGGGTGATTTTACCCCTTTCACGTATTGACACATTTAGCGTAATGGAGTCTAATAAAGCTAAGAGTTAGCACTGGCTAACAAAATCTACTAAGAGAGGTCCATATGCCATTATCTTTCGTAAAAGTTGGAGAATCGGCTTCGATTACCATGGTAACCGGAAAAGATGAAACACGTCGGTTTCTTAGTAGTCTCGGATTCACTACAGGTGAATCTGTGACGGTCGTCTCCGATAACGGAGGCAATTTGATTCTATCTATTAAAAATTCACGAATTGCGCTTGACCGATCAATGGCTCGACGCATTCACGTCTCATAATTGGTAATGCCATGATAACATTAAAAGATATTCAGCCAGGGTCCTCCGCTAAAGTACGTAAAGTCGGTGGAGAGGGCCCCACCATGAGAAGAATCATGGACATGGGAATTACCAAAGGGTGTACGGTATTTGTCCGTAAAGTTGCTCCTCTTGGAGACCCAATTGAAATATCTGTTCGAGGATATGAACTCTCCTTGCGTAAAGGAGATGCAGCACACATTATCGTCGAGTCCCAATAGGGACTCATAAATTTACACTTAGGAGCATGTATGGCTCATACAATCGCTTTAGCTGGTAATCCCAACTCGGGGAAGACATCGTTGTTTAATGAGTTGACCGGGTCAACTCAATATGTAGGGAACTGGCCAGGAGTAACTGTTGAGAAAAAAGAGGGGCACCTTAAACAAGATCGCCACTACGTAGTTATCGACTTACCTGGTATCTATTCACTGTCGCCTTATACGCTTGAAGAAGTCATCACTCGAGATTATCTGGTCGATGGACGACCAGATGTGGTCATTAATGTCGTTGATGCAACAAACTTGGAGCGCAACTTATATCTAACAACCCAGTTATTAGAGACTGGGATTCCTGTTATTATCGCATTGAACATGATCGACATTGTCGAAAAGCGGGGAGAGGTTATTGATGCCCCTGCCCTCTCTTTGGCAACAGGGTGTCCTGTGGTAGAAACCTCTGCTGTGACAAAGCGGGGTTTAAAAGAGTTAATCAATGTGACAAAAAACCGCATTGAGAAAGGGGGAAGTCCCACTATTTTGGCTACCTTCTCTCAATCAACTGAAAAAGCAATTAGTGCTATTCACGCTGAGATTGCTGATACTGTCCCACCTGAGTTACTTCGGTGGTACTCAGTGAAACTCTTTGAGCGAGATGAGCAAGTACAACAACGTGTTGCCCTTAGTGAGACTCAGTTAGAACACATAGAAAACATTGTCAAAGCAGTAGAAGAGGAGCATGATGATTCAGCTGAAGGAATCATCACCAACGATCGATACGAATACCTTAGCTCTATTGCTAATCGTGTTCACACCAACCGTCGAGCATTAGGGACTCTTACTACTAGTGATAAAATTGACCGTATTGTGACAAACCGATTTTTAGCTCTTCCCCTCTTTTTCCTTATTATGTGGGGGGTGTACTACATCAGTATCCAAAGTGTGGGAGAGTTCTTCATCGACTCAATTGAGTTATTATTTGGTGATATAGCCTCAGACACTTTAGGTGTATGGCTCCTTAATGTAGGAACTCACCCATGGTTAGTGGGGTTACTTGTTGATGGTATCATTGCAGGAGTGGGAGCAGTTTTGACATTTGTTCCACAGATGATGATCCTCTTTTTCTTCTTATCGTTTATGGAAGATGTGGGTTATATGGCTCGAGTAGCATTTATCATGGATCGAATCTTTAGAAAATTTGGTCTTAGTGGTAAATCCTTTATTCCGATGCTTATCGGAACAGGGTGTTCAGTACCTGCAATTATGGCAACACGGACTATTGAGAACCAGCGTGATCGGCGAATGACTATCATGCTCACTCCGTTTATCCCATGTGGAGCAAAGCTTCCAGTGTTTGCCCTTTTGGTTGGAGCATTCTTCCCTAATAGCGCATGGATGGCTTCAAGTATGTACCTCATTGGTATTGGTGCTGTTATTGTCAGTGGAATCTTTTTGAAAAAGACGAAAGCTTTTGCTGGAGATCCTGCCCCATTTGTTATGGAGCTTCCTCCTTATCATATGCCTCGGTTCAAAAGTGTACTCTTACATATGTGGGAGCGTGGGCGTGAGTTTATTAAAAAGGCTGGAACAATCATTGCTGTCGCTTCAGCTGCTATTTGGGTCTTACAATCGACAAGCTGGTCCTTACAGTTTGTTGAGACTCAGCACTCTATTTTAGCCTCAATTGGTCGATTCATTGCCCCAGTATTTAAGCCTTTAGGCTTTGGGCAGTGGGAAGCAGCTGTGGCAACTATCACTGGGTTGTTGGCGAAAGAGACAATTGTGGCTACATTCGGTATAGTATTAGGCTTAGGCACCGTTGCAGAGGGAGATCCCTCACTGGTAGCTTCAGTGAGTCAATTCTTCAATCCTGTAAGTGCATATGCCTTTATGATTTTTACACTCTTTGCAGCTCCTTGTGTTGCTGCAATAGGAGCAACGAGAAGAGAGATGAATTCGGTTGGGTGGACAGCTACTGCAATTCTATTCCAAACTGGAGTAGCGTACTTTGCAGCTATGGTTGTGTACCAAGTTGGTTCACTTCTGTTCTTGTAGGAGGTAGATATGGCAAGCATCATCGTTGCCCTTCTGATATTTGGTTTTTTAGGACGTATTGTATTTAAGATGGTGAAATCGACCAAAGAAAGTGGTTCTTTTTGTAGTGCTGGTTGTGGCTCATGCCCATTAGCATGTGAGGAGAAGACATTTAACCACTCTTAATAGTTCATTGAATAATGGGGGAGAGCCTTGTATGGTTCTCCCTTTTTTTTGTATAATTCTCTCATGCTTTCGCAAACTGAACTTCAAGCGTGTGAAGAGAACTTCCCCTTTTGGAAGAACCTCACCGAAGATGAAAAAACTACACTCGTTAATGGGACTATTAGCTTTAACCCCTCAAAAGGGACGCTCGTCCACGAAGATCGCAATAAATGTACTGGTTTATTGATGGTGCTCAGTGGCCAACTGAGAATTTATATTATCAGTGATAGTGGTAAAGAAATCACGTTGTATCGCTTGTTCGATCGTGATGTGTGTGTACTATCTGCTTCGTGCTTGATTCGTAACATCACTTTTGACGTTCATGTCCAAGCAGAGAAAGAGACAACTATTTTACGCATAGCCACCGATGCTTATCAGCAAGTGGGTAAGAAAAACCCTGAAGTAGTCGATTTTACAAATCAATTAGTCTCATCTCGATTCAGTGATGTGATGTGGGTAGTAGAGCAAATCGTGTTTATGAGTTTGGATCGAAGAATTGCCATGCACTTATTAGAACAAGCTGCCATTGCTCAAAGTGACTCATTTGCCATTACCCATGATGCTATTGCCCGAGACTTAGGAACCGCACGAGAAGTAGTTACTCGAATGTTAAGCCGCTTCCAAGAAGATAAATTAGTGAAACTCTCTCGTGGTGGTATTACTCTTAAAAACCGAGAAGAACTCTACGCTCTTACCTAAATAGCCCCAAAACCTTGAAAACGTGTAAAAAGACTGCTTTGAAAACCTTGTTTTCGTGTATAATCACTACTTTGAAAACCTCGTTTTCGTGTAAGTGATCTATTTTCTCACAATAATCGAGCAGAGAAACCTAAGTGTCATGCTTATAACTTGGTGTAAAGATATCTCTTGTGAGTTAATCGTCCATGTTGATAATCTGCCACGAATCAAATTCAGATGTTCTTACTGAGTTAATTTCTCCAGCGTATTCAATATTCTTAAAATAGTATCTATATCTAGGACTATCTTCACGGTAGTTGGTCTCTTCACTCTTTCTTACATAATCAGCAACATACACATGAGCGCTCTCACTTTGCTCCCCACCATAAAAGTGAAACACACATATTTTTGAGACCTCTTCATTCACACGCCAATCCCCAGTATACCCAGTTCTGTCACTTTCATAGCGAAACAGATCCCCGTACGTTCGAACTACTAAAATGCTCTCTTTATCTCTCAAATAATTAAAGTCCTTAAAAATATGTTTAAGATTATTTTTAGTCACTTTAAGTCTTGCTTTCCCAAAATCAAAGTACGCTTTTTTGAGAGAGATATCTTCTACTACCTTAGCTTTCATTGTTTGAGGGATATACTCCCCTATAACCCTAGAGTCATCTGGCTGAATAATTGAGTATTCAAATTCTGGCATTTCTATAAAGTCATTTGGTTCTCTTGTGTTGTTTATGTACGGTATCAACATCGACATGAGTCTTCTTATTGTATCTAATCCGCGATTTTTATAATCATCCCTAATGAGATGGTCATGTTCACTATAAAAATGGTGAGACTCATTTCTAAGACGTCTCGCTTCTGAAAGGTATTCGTAAGCCAGATGAGAAAATGTTGTGTGCGTTTGTATCAATTCACGATTATTTGTCCATAAGTGATAAAGCTTAAGAATATCTAACTTTTTTATATTGAGTTTATTTTTAGTTTCACTTTGTAAAACATACTGTTTTTTAGGATCTCTATGTGTAGCATCATCTACCCAAGGGCTATTATGATTATTCTTCTTTTGTTTTTGTGATATTTGTTCTCTTACGAGAGTTAAAAATTCAGCTACCACAATTGTCAGTTCAGGTAAGCCTGGTTTGAGTTCATCAATCATCTTCTTCATGATCTTCTCCCTTGGTAGAATTGATCTATCGAAGGCAAGGTAGAATCTTGTTGTACGTTCACGTTATGGGTAAAGGCTTGAAACTGTTTATCCAGCGGCTCTTGCCTTGTTCTAGTACGTTGTACGGTACCATTTTTTTATCAGTCAAGAAATAACATAATACAACCAAAGGAGGGCTGTACCCCTACTTTGATGGTGAAGTGTTATGAAAAAGAAGATGTCACTGATAGGTTATTTGTAAGGAAGGAGAAAAGGTCAAAAAAAAGAGGCATACGCCTCTCTCTTTTGTTATGCAATTTCGAGCATCTCTTTTAAGATGGCATCGTTGCCAACTCCCACTCTTTTGTGTAGTGGTTTCCCGTCTTTAAAACTAATCATGGTCGGAATCGACATGATTTGGAAATCTTGTGCAAGAGCTTGCTCACTATCGACGTCGACTTTACAGATCTTGGCTTTGTCTGAACTTACAGACTTCACAAATGAATCTAAGATTTCACCTTGGATTCTACATGGTGCACACCAAGCTGCCCAAAAGTCGACTAACACAGGTACATCGGATTGAAGTACCTCTTTTTCAAAATTTTCTTCTGTTACATGAACGATCATTATTGTCTCCTCTATCGTACTGCTACAGAAGATACACATAAGATTGGCTCTTGGTCTGTGACAAAGTCACAACAGAGAATATTGAATAAAACTATGACTTGACAAATACAGGAATGATTACTATTATCATTAATAGTTATAGAAAATAAACGTATTTCATAACAAAGGAGAATATATTATGGATAATGTAGTAGAAACCCGTCTGCCACTGATTGGAGAGAAAGCTCCCTCATTCACAGCTGTAACCACACAAGGTGATATTAATTTCCCCGAAGACTATGAAGGGAAGTGGGTCATTTTATTTTCACACCCAGCCGACTTTACCCCAGTGTGTACCACTGAGTTTATGACATTCGCTAACATGATTGATGATTTTAAAAAGTTAAATACCGAACTTGTTGGTCTTTCAGTCGACTCACTGTATGCACACATTGCATGGCTGAGAAGAATTGGAGAGTTAGAGTGGAAAGGGATGAAAAACCTCGATGTGACATTCCCCCTTATTGAAGACATTAAGATGGATGTCTCTAATAAGTATGGAATGATCCAACCAGGACAATCCAATACCCAAGCTGTTCGAGCTGTCTTTGTTGTAGACCCAGAGAGCAAAGTGAGAACAATCTTGTATTACCCACTTGAGATGGGAAGAAACTTTGATGAGATCAAACGAATTATTTTAGCTTTACAAAAAGCAGACGCCGATGGTGTTGCAACCCCAGCCGACTGGCGCCCAGGTGATGACGTTATTGTCCCAACTCCAGGTTCATGTGGCACAGCCAAAGAGCGCATGGAGAGTGATGACAAAGATATGTATTGTCTCGACTGGTTTATGTGTTTCAAGCGAGAGAAGAAGTAATCTCTTCATTTCGTCCTCTTTGATGGCCCCCTTTTTGGGGGCCATCTCTTGATTTATTGAGCTAACACTTCTACATTCACAGTATGAAAGGCCTTATAGATTCCCATTTCCATCTTCTTCATCTCAAAACAAAGAATGTCGATATTACTGATGTGTTAGAGCAGCTTATGATTGAGGGCTTTAGTGGTGGTATCGATATAGGGACAGCTTTAGATGATTTAGGTGAACGTACAATACTATTACAGCCCTACCCATCTATCGAATTAGCTACAGGGTTAGGACCGTGGGCCGTAGAGCAAGATAACGATATTTCAACGATCGTAGATGAATGGATCTCATATGTAGAAGATCAGCACTTTGATTTCATCGGTGAAATAGGATTAGACAATTATTGGAACTATGGGACAAAAGAGCGACAAAAAGAGTTATTCGTTGCACAGATGAAGTACGCAACAAGGTGTAAAAAACCTATCATCATCCACAGTCGTGATGCCGATACAGAGATGATTCAAACTTTGAACGAAGTAGATCTCCCGTATGGTGGGATCATGCACTGTTACTCTTCGGGCTGGGAGTTATTAGAAACAGCGATAGAAAAAGGATTATATATCTCTTTTGCTGGTCCCATTACCTTTAAAAATGCTAAAGAGTTACACAAGATGGTCTCTTATGTTCCGCTTCACTTATTACTGTTAGAAACTGATAGCCCTTATTTAGCCCCCCACCCTCACCGAGGGAAGATCAACACACCGTTGAATATGAGATACATCTATGAACAAGCAGCTCTTTTACGAGAGATGGAAGTAGAAGATTTAATTAAAGTAATCCAACAAAACTTTGAAAGCCTGTGTAAAGGTCACTAACAAGCTGGGGCTTTGTTATGGCACCTTTAAGGTACGGTTTCACACTTTTATACATGTTATAACCCACAAACCCTTTAAGAGAAGAAGAAGGTACAATTGATCGTAATGAAGAGTCGACTATCCACTGTGTCTCTTGGGAAAAAGGAGCTTGGGTAAACCAACTTATGTGCATAAGAGATGGTGTAATAATCAGAGCTACGTTTTTCTCTTGGAGTTCTTTCATCACAGCTTCAGCCTCTTTTTGCGAGTAGGCTTTTAGTGGGTAGTGTTCCACTACCCCACTATATGTATCTAAAAAGCTCATTGCTTCAGAGTGTGAGCGTTCATCTTCCTCTTCCCACAAAAGTGCTACCACAAGTGGATTCCCCTTCATAAGGGTGGTGAGTTTTCTCGCTACGAGGGTGTAATCCACTCTTTGAGTGTCTAAAGGGTTTTGTTGTTGCGAAAGATGTTCCACTACTGGAGAGAGTAACACTAAAGAATTTTTTCTTGAACGTGCTTGAGTTATGAGTGATGTAAGAGCTTCTTTGTCACTAAGAGTAACTAGGTCGACGTTTTTAACACTAAAGGTATACCCATGAAATAAAGAGGCGATTTTGAGTTGACTTAAAGAGTGGTAGTTTTGTTCTACTTCGGCTTTGATCAACACTATTGGACTAAAGATTTTGGTTATGAGAATACCACTTAGGGCAATGACTAATGCGATGATACCAATTACAAGAAAAAGCTTTTGTAACCTCATAGCGGCACTGTAACACCAGAGAGTTACTCTTTCAATGGAGTTGACCTTATGAAGACAAAAACGGTAAGTTAAAAAGAGATACAGACCATACCCTTATAAGGAGAGTAGTATATGATTTCCTACAAAGAACTTGGATTGGTAAACACAAAAGAGATGTTTGCCAAAGCAATGGAAGGTGGTTATGCCATCCCAGCATACAACTTCAATAACATGGAGCAACTACAAGCTATTATTCAAGCTTGTGTTGAAACAAAAAGTCCCGTTATTTTGCAAGTTTCAAAAGGTGCTCGCGATTATGCAAACATCAACTTGCTTCGCAACATGGCTAAAGGGGCTAATGAGTATGCCGAAGAACTTGGATGTGCAATTCCAATTGTATTACACCTCGATCACGGCGACTCTTTTGAGACCGCTAAAGAGTGTATCGATAACGGTTTTTCATCTGTTATGATTGATGGATCTCATCTCCCATACGAAGAGAACATTGCTCTTACTAAACGCGTAGTAGATTATGCCCATCAATTTGATGTCACCGTTGAAGGTGAACTTGGTGTCTTAGCTGGAATTGAAGATGAAGTAGTCGCTGAACACTCAACTTACACCCAACCTGAAGAGGTTGTCGATTTTGTGAGTCGTACCGGTGTCGATTCTTTAGCTATCTCAATTGGGACAAGCCACGGTGCTCATAAATTCACCCCTGAACAGTGTACCCGTAATGCCGATGGCATCTTAGTTCCTCCCCCATTGAAGTTTGACATTCTCAAAGAGATTGAGGAAAAACTTCCAGGTTTTCCCATTGTGCTGCACGGATCTTCTTCGGTACCTCAAGAGTACGTAAAAGAGATTAACACCTATGGTGGAAACATTGTAGAAGCTATTGGAATACCAGAATCGGAACTTCGAGAAGCAGCACAATCTGCTGTATGTAAAATTAATATTGATAGTGACGGTCGTTTAGCAATGACTGGTGCAATTAGAAAAGTCTTAGCTGAAAATCCAGCTGAGTTTGACCCACGTAAATACCTCGGTCCAGCTCGTGCTGCACTGAAAGAGATGTATAAACATAAGAATACTAATGTGTTAGGTTCGGCCAACCGAGTATAACCCCCTTTGACCATCAACTCAACACTATGGTATAGTTTTTGGTGGGATAGCCTCCCTATGAATACATTATTATCTTGCCAGAAGATGAAGGAGACCATTTGGCTATTAAAGAATTAAGAATCAATCGACAAATCCGTTCTAAAGAAGTATTTGTCATAGACGAAGAGGGCAATCAAAAGGGTGTCATGAGCACATTTGATGCCATTTCCCTTGCAGATTCAGTAGGCTTAGATTTAGTGGAAGTTTCTCCCAATGCTAATCCTCCTGTATGTAAAATTCTCGATTATGGGAAATACAGGTATGAACAAGAGAAACGAAACAGAGAGGCTAAGAAAAACCAGACGGTTGTGAAACTCAAAGAGATTCGGATGCAACCTAAAATTGATCGTCACGACATGGATTTCAAAACCAGAGCGATTGCCGATTTCCTCAAAGAGGGAAACAAGGTAAAAGTTTCAGTTCGATTCCGTGGAAGAGAGTTAGCACACACCGACCAAGGGAAGCGTGTGCTCGATACAATTTTGGAAATTCTGGGAGAGAAAGAGGTCTTATTTAACCTCGATCGTCCCGCCCAAATGGAAGGGAGGATGATGAGTCTTATCGTCAGCCCTGCCAAAGCAAAGAAATAATTCATCGTAGGATGAAATAAGAGAGCTGCTGTAAGGGGGTCTTGTTCCTTACAAGCGCAAAAGAGGTGTATATGCCAAAAATGAAAACAAGAAAATCCGCTGCCAAGCGGTATAAGGTAACTGCCACGGGAAAAGTCCGTTACAAAAAGCAGGGCCTACGTCACATTCTTACTAAAAAGAGTTCCAAGCGTAAACGTAATTTACGTGCCTCTGGAGTTCTCAGCGATCCCGAAGCAAAAAGAGTTAAAACTTTGCTTCCTTACGAGTTTTAGGAGGTGAAGTATGCCAAGAGCTAAGGATGGAACAAAAAGAACCCAACGTAGAAAGAAAATCTTAAAAGAGGCTAAAGGGTATTGGGGACGACGTGGTACGAACTACCGCATCGCTAAAGATACCGTAACTAAAGCTGGTCAATACGCTTATCGTGACCGACGCCGTAAAAAAAGAGATTTCAGAGCCTTATGGATCACTCGTATCTCAGCTGCTGTTCAAGCAGAGGGATTAAACTACTCTCAGTTTATGCACGGCTTAAAACTTGCAAACATTGAGATAAACAGAAAAGCGCTCTCCAACATGGCCATTGAAGACAAAGCTGCATTCTCACAGTTGGTAGCACAGGTTAAAACCACACTCAATTAAAGGAGGGTGTTACTATGACAACTCTAGATAAAGTACAGCTACTTGAACAACGAATTATTAAAGCAACTGTGCTCATTAGGAGTCTTGAGAAGAAAATCGATGAGTTAGAGGACGAAGTTGATGTCCTTTCGGTTCACAATGAAGAGTTGAAAGCATATGCTGATACCTTCACTGAAGATGCAAAACTTATCGAGAAAAGTATTAGCAGCGCACTTGATCATCTCGATTCTATTACTGGATTGGATGACATCGATCTTGGGGACATGCTCGCAAGCGACCTTGAAGTTGCAGACATGTTCACCGGCGGTGGCGGAGTGCCGATTGACGAGGTTTCGTTAAGCGACCTTGAGTAAAACAGACAAACGGAACCTCATAGGTTCCGTTTTCTATTGGAGTATGGTAGCATTTAGACAGAGGGCTTGCGGCTTGGGTTTGGAGAAAGATTCTCTTGGCTCAACCTATATAAACGGGATTCGGTATAGTTGAGTTGAATTGCATCCGGGAGTTTACTCCTTTAAAGGGTACAGAATGCTCGACACCTAGAAACCCACTTGAACCAAAGCGGTTCAAGAGATACCTCCAAGCTAGCTTGCAAGTCCTCTCTTGCAACCATGTAAAAGAGAAGAACATGGAATTAGACGATATAGTATTTGTCACCCTACCTGAGTCGATTGACATTGCAAGCGACTCTTTTACTTTTAATCCAGATGTTGAGATTCCCGTACAACTTGCTGATGGAACAAAGTCGATCTCTCAAGAGCAAGGCATCACCATTGAGATGATTGCTGCGGGATTAATTAAAGTAATTGCTTATAAAAATGATCACCCCCACTTTGAGTATTACCGCTCTTTGTTAACTGCTTTACAACCCGACATTGTCTATGAGTTACAAATAGCAGGAATTGCGAAAGCCCAAGGTGGTGAAACTGAGTTTGCCCAAGAACTCTTTCTCACAGCTTGCCATCTCAATCCTCATATCCCAGAGTTATATGTCAACTTAGCGGTGCTCTACGCACAACAAGCTAAAGCAGCGTTAGATGATGATAACCAAAAAGAGTACGATAAACACATCGCCTCTCAATTAGAGATTTTAGAACAAGGTTTACAGCACATCCCCCTGAGTGATGTGCTGTTATCTGAACTGGGACTCTTACACCTGTTTTTAGGAAATGAAGAACAAGCGTTTGAGATTCTCACTAGCTATTTGCGCATTGCCCCCGATGGAGAGAAAAAAGAGACCATCAGAGCACAAGTAGAACAACTAGGGACTCAATTAGAGAGTGAAAAAACTCTTTTAGAAGCTTTTGATCAGATGCAATTAGGAAACGAAGAACAAGCTTTACGCCTCAGTGAGTCTTACATTGAAGTAAATCCCTCTAAGTGGTCAGGCCACTTTATTAAAGGGTGGGCTCATAGACGCTTGGGACAATACCAAGAGGCACAATCTTCGTTCTTACACTGTTTAGAATTAGGTGAACAACATCCAGATATTTACAACGAACTCTCTATTTGTGCTAATGAGTTGGGCGAACAAGAGATGTCTAAATCCTATTTAGAGATCGCTATTGATATCGATGATAGTGATGTAAAACTTCTTAGTAATCTCGCATTCTTACACCTCAGAGATGAGTCGTACAATGAAGTACAACGCCTCGTTGAGCGGGCTGAACAAATCGATCCTCAAGATCCCGCTATTATCTACCTTAAAGAGGAGTTAGATAAACGCTTTGGAACCAAAGAAGATGAGGATGTGATTGATGGCTAAGGCGAACTATATCAGTGAGAGTGTGAAACAAACTGAAGAGATTGGTTTTAGTATTGGACAAACACTTAAAAAGGGGGATGTAGTATCACTACGGGGGCCCTTAGGTGCTGGTAAAACAATCGTCGCTAAAGGGATTGCCCGCTCTTTAGGTATTACTGAAGAGATCGTCTCTCCCTCTTTTACCTTAGTACAAGAGTATATAGGGAGATTACCACTGTACCACATTGATCTATATCGCCTCAGTGGAAGTGATGATTTTGAGAGTATTGGGGGCGAAGAGTTACTCTACAGTGATGGAATTACCCTCATTGAGTGGAGTGAAAAAATTGATGAACTACTCCCCTTTCATACAATCACCATTCAATTAACCATTGAAGAAGATCTTACACGTACATTCGAGGTAACAACATGAAGATGAAACACATTATGGCAATCGATACAGCAACAGATGTGCTTCACCTTGCACTATGTACCCCCACCTCTATAACGAGTGTCACCCAGTTTATGGGGCGCTCTTATAGTGAAAAACTTGTTTTGAAGATGAAAGAGATGTGTGAAGATCAAGCAATTGCATTAAAAGATCTAGAACTAATCGTGTGTAGTGAAGGACCAGGGTCTTTCACTGGCTTACGCATTGGCCTATCAGCAGCAAAGGGGGTTGCCCTTGCTGCTGATATTCCTCTTGTCTCTATTCCGACTCTACAGATATATGCCTACCCTCTTAAAGATCTCTCAATTCCAATTTTATCGATGATTGATGCTAAAAAAGGGCGCTTTTACACCTCATTATTTGAAAAAGAGAAGTGTCTCATCCCTGCTCAAGATAGTTCAATTGCGTATCTTGTCACCTCTTTATCCCATTATGATGAGATTTTTGTCACAGGTGTGGAGCCTTCTAGGGGGTTTAACAAGTTATGTGATGAAGTCACTAAACAGGGAGTAAAGACAAAATATTACCTCGATTCATTAGAATACCGTGATTATGGTGAATCTATGATAATTTTAGGTAAAGATTTGCTTTCCGAGCGAGGGGCGGACCCTTTGGGTAAGGGTCCTACCTATATCCGAAAGAGTGATGCTGAGGTATCTTTAGAGCATACACACAAGAAATAAGAAATTGATAAATAAAAGAGGAACATCATGAGTAAAGATCAAAGTATTGACATCATCATTGTTGGTGGAGGAGCTGGGGGGTTAAGTGCCGCACAGTATGCAGCACGAGCTGGATTAAATGCACACGTATTTGAAGAGATGGCTCCAGGTGGAGAGTTATTAACTATCGATAACTTAGAGAACTATCCTGGTTTTGAAGAGCCTATTGGAGGTTTTGAGTTATCTGATAAGTTTGCCAAGCAAGCTGAACAATTTGGTGCTACCATCCACTTCGCTCAAGTCGATTCAATCACTCACAATGAAGATGGTTCTTTCACTGTCGCTACTGGTGATGGAGATTTTACCGTACCTGTTGTTATTATGGCCACAGGGGCAAAAAGAAGAGAGTTAGGAGTTCCTGGCGAAAAAGAGTACGCAGGGCGTGGAGTATCGTACTGTGCTACCTGTGATGGACCTTTTTTCAAATCAAAGAAGATGCTCGTTGTTGGGGGCGGAGACTCTGCTTGTGATGAGTCACAATTCTTAGCCAAACTCACCCAAGATGTGGTGATGGTTCACCGACGTGAACGATTTAGAGCTCAAAAAAGTTTAGCTCTCTTAGTTGAGAATAATGAGAACATTGAAACCCGCTTTAACCACCGTTTATTAGAGATTAAAGGGGAAGATGATAAAGTCACACATGTAACGTTGTATGATATTGAAAATGATAAAACATACGATGAAGACTTTGATGCAGTATTCATCTTTGTTGGTGCTGATCCAAGAACTCAATTAGTCCCCTATGCTGAATTAGACGAAGGTGGATACATTGTAACTAATGAGATGATGCAAACAAATATTCCTGGTCTTTTTGCTGTTGGTGATGTTCGCACTACCCCATTTAGACAAGTCGTTACTTCGGTAAGTGATGGGGCTATTGCAGCTCATATCGCAAGTAAGTATATCGATGAATTACGGGGACAAGCCTACGAATAGGGGTGCCTAAGAGCAATTTCTCCTCTTTAACTGTATCGATTATCCTTGACCGTAGGTGTGTGTAATGGTGTAATGAAATCATGAATATATGTATGGTCACAAGTGAAGCAGTCCCCTTTGCAAAATCGGGCGGACTTGCTGATGTAGCAACAAGTTTATCGGTCGCCTTAGGGTCGTTACAACACGATGTAAGGTTGATGCTTCCGCTGTATGGATTAGTCGATGATGAGGAGTTTGAACGACTCTCTTTAAGTGTAACAGTCGACATTGCTCATGCAACACATACAGTAAAATTCCTCTCTCGCTCATACGAGGGAATTACCGTCTATTTGGTTGATCACCCCTACTTCCGTACTCGTGGAGGTATTTACGGTGAAACAAGTCACACTCCGTATAATGATAACCTTCTCCG
>JBBAFS010000009.1:0-33538 GCA_041655255.1 Sphaerochaetaceae bacterium | reverse complement strand
TTATTTATCAGATATAATATACAGGTTCTACCGAAGGAAAAGTCAGCGAAAGTGTAAGCTATATCGCCAAAATGCTTATAACGTGTTAGTTAATCACTATGGTTTAATTGACCCTTCAAAATACACTACAGCTAACTAACTGCGAATGCATACGATGAACTTTGTTGGAAAGCCGTGTGCGGGAAAACCGCATGCACGGTTTGAAGAGGGGGACAGGGGAACACCCTGTCTCTACTCTACCGTGCGGTTTATTAAAACGGGCGGAGCAAGCCGCCGCCCCTACGAAACTTCACAACTTAGCTACCCTTTCTTGCTTTTCCTCACAATGCTTTCCACTGTTCTTTCCAATCCCTCTTCGAAGCCGACTCTCACCTTATACCCTAACATCTTTTCTGCTTTTTCGATCCCAGCAAGAGAATGTTTAACGTCGCCGGCACGTTCCTTATCAAACTTTGGCTCTATCTTTTTACCCAATATTGCGTTTATTTTTTCAACTAACTCAACAAGGGTAAAGCTTTCACCACAGGCGACATTAAATACTTCACCGACCGCTTTGTCAGAGGTACAGGCGAGGAGGTTGGCTGCCACATTATTCTCAACATAAGTAAAGTCTCTTGATTGTGTACCATCACCGTATATAACAGGTTCGATATCGTTTAGAATAAGCCGAATGAACTTTGGTATAACCGCACTATATTGCGAGGTAGGGTCTTGATTAGGACCAAACACATTAAAATATCGAAGTGATACAGTTTCTAAACCGTAAAGCTCATAAAATATTTGCCCATATTTTTCTTGGGCGTATTTAGTTAAAGCATACGGTGATAGTGGGTTCACAGGCATACCTTCAACTTTAGGCATCACCTCGCTATTACCATAAATAGACGACGATGAGGCAATAACTACTCTTTTTACGCCAAACTCTTTCGCAGCCTCTAATATGTTAAGGGTACCGAGTACATTTACATCATTAGTAGTTATAGGATCGTGAATAGAACGGGGCACTGATGGCAGAGCCCCTTGATGCAGAATATACTGAACCCCTTTAACAGCATCTCTAACAGTATGGAACGATCTTAAATCACCTTCAATAATTCTTAATCTACTATCAACCCCCTCTTTCTTCAACTCAAGTACATTCTCTCTTTTTCCAGTAGCAAAGTTATCGAGTACTACAACCTCTTTGCCTCTATTTAACAATTCTTCAACAATATTAGAGCCGATAAAACCAGCTCCACCTGTAACTAAATACTTCATAATATCTCCATCATCTAACTAAAATCTTTTTAACTTGATTCTTAATATTTTGAATAATCAATTCAGTAGTCCATATTCGCCAACTATCGCTCCACCTCTGTGGATGAGTATTGATCATAATTTGGTTCGGTAGTTTACCGCTATTTATTAGAGCAATGAGATCGTCTGTGTTCTTTATTTTGAAATCAAATTTGCTGTTCACTTTATCCCTAATACTCACATCACTGTTGTTCCAGCTACGGCCTGTATCGGTTATATACAACACTTGATTATAGTCTACATCGAAGTAAGGTTCAGCCAGCAAGCCTAAGCCTTTATAACTGTATTTCTCCCATAGCAATCGATTATCATACTTAGAGAGGGGGCTACCGTGCATACAGATAGTTTTTATATCAGCTACCTCTCTAAACTGAGCAAGATGTCTCTTAAACGAGTTATAAGATTCTTCTAAGTTCCCATTTTCAAGATCAACATCCTCATAATGATACCCTATTTCATTCCCCATTGCTTCTATGTCTCTTACAATGTCGGGTTTAAAGACACTCTTAACTACTCTAAAGTAATACGATGCATTTATTCCCAGTTGCTGTTCAATCAAAGCCATATCTAAGGCATTTTGTGGCAGTTTATCAACATCGTGCCTAAGCACCACAACGCACTCTTTCGGGCTTTCAATAAAAGCACGAAAAGTTTGAAATTCATATCCAGCTTTGGTCAAAGCGTTGAGCAACTGCTCGTATTTATGTAATGTAAAGTCGCGGCTCATAGAACCTACTATTTAAATCTCTCAAAACAAAAGTCGTTTTGCTTCATCTTCTCAACTGAATCTGGATAGTTTTCCACAAACCATACCATAAAGCTTGTAACATCAATTTTACCAGCCAACATCTTGTCTCTTTTTTCAGCGTATATTACCTTAAGTTTTTCTATCTTTATAAGCTCAATTGCTTTATTTATGGCATTGTTTTGTTCTTCTTCTGAGTCCTTGTAATTATGAACAACTTCATGTTTTTCTTGGTCATCAGTATAGCCTCGGCCAACCCTATCAATGTAAATTGCAGGCGTACCAAGAACAGCACATTCTGATGCCATCGTTGCACTCTCGCCAACAAACAAGGTTGCAAAACTAAGAACATCATGCATATTCTCAGGATTAATTTTTATTTGGTATTGTTTTAGCTGCTCTGGCAGCTCTTTTTCAGAAGAAATGAACACTCTAACATATTTCCTAAGCTCTTCAACTAATCTTATTTTATTTTCAAGAGATAATCCTTTTAGACCAATGTCATGGTGAGCATCCCAGGAAACAAATCTTACAATTGCAAACTTTTCATCATGTTTTACACCTAACCTGGACAACACATTTTTGTTTGGTTTGAATCTGTTCGGATGTAAATAAGCTAATTCGTGATATCCTGGATAACGTAGCTGATTTTTACCATGCTCACGCAAATAACTCGTTGAAGTCAATATAACATCTGCAAAAGGCTCCGAAAAAGAATCCATAAGCTTTACGTTCTCGGTATCTGTAAACGTAATGTGGGGCCTTCGCAAAATAAAACTCGATAACCCTGAAAGCGGTGATACTCTACTAATAAAAACATTCGGCTTATACCTGAAAGAGAGAGCAGTATACTTAACGATTAAAAAAGGTAAACTAAGAAACTTGTTTAATAAACCTTTTTTCGTAGAGCCTAACGATACATAAGGTAGGCAGTAGTGTTCTAAAAGATCTATACTACACTCCTTCTGTTTCGCTACGAAGAAACCCTCCCAGTTTTTTTCCAACAACGACCAGTATAAATTTTTAAAATGGTGAACATGGGCTGGATGTCCTATTTCAATCAAAACCTTCTTCTTTTTATCTTTCACGTTATTCCTCTACAACCTTTTTGATTAAATCAATTGCTTTCCTCGTTTCACTGTTTTCTAAAAGAGACACACTGATCAGCTTATCGTGAATATTTTTATAAATGGGAAAACTATCCATGCTTTTATCCAGTACTGACAGCTTAAGCTGATTTTTTTGATAGTACACTTTATGCTTATGCTCTAAATGCATTAGTTCTACCCCTAAGCTGTTTAATCTGCTTATAAAACTTTCTGACTCAATATCCGGATGATAACAAAAAAGCTTGGTATATGATGGCCTTATAGCTTCGTTTACTTGAAACAGAAAACCGATGCTTTCCAACTCTTCAACTAACTTCCGAGCTCTCTCTTTTCTTTTATCAATAAGATTATTTATTTTATCTAATCTTCCGGCCACACTTTTTAAATATATACTTGGTACTCTGACCAAATCTCTTTTGATAAATTCACAGCTATCTATTACTCCAGTCTCTACACTTGCCTTTGAGATGGATTTTAACTTCTGATAAAACCATTCAAAAATAGTTCTATTTCTCTTGGAGCTTAATATCGTCATAATAGTACGATGTGTTATCCTTACAAAGTCCTCATTGCAAAATTGATTTTGTAAGTTTAATGCCTCATCGTAATAAGCTTTATTGTTAGTTGCAAATACTCCGCCTCCCAAGCCGTAGAGATTTTTTGTTAAGGTAAAACAAGATATATCCCCCAGGACGCCGGCATTGACTCCGTCATAATGAGAACTAAACCCTTGTGCACAATCCTCTATCAAGGCGAGCCCGGTATCGTCACAAATTCTCCTCAAGCTGGGCATATCACATTGGAAACCACCAAAATGTATAGCTTGAATCGCAACCGAAATTTCGGTAATAGAGCCCACAATAAGTTCAGGGTTAAGAGTCCAACCATCCCCTTTTATATCGTGAAACATAATTTCATTACCAGCAGCGATTATTGGGTGCAGGGCAACTTGACAGGTCAACGGTGATGTATGCACTATACCCGATCTACCTAAGCTTTTATATGCGAGGTAAAGTGCACTTCTACAGGATGAGGTAAATAATATATACTCTTTACCAGTGATCTTGCGGAAGTATTCAGTAAGCTTAGCTTTTTCATT
This sequence comes from Sphaerochaetaceae bacterium, assembly GCA_041655255.1. Lineage (GTDB taxonomy): Bacteria > Spirochaetota > Spirochaetia > Sphaerochaetales > Sphaerochaetaceae > JBBAFS01. The sequence continues at coordinate 29,289 of JBBAFS010000009.1, read as the reverse complement.
CCTACAAAGAAGAGTTACAAATAGGTCTTTAAACCCGAAGTTTGGAGAATAATATGGTATCATAGAAAAAATCTAAACACTTACAATAAAGGCTTTTAATTGCACACATTAAACATTCACTACAGGCAGCCCTACCGCTCTCATTACCTTCCAATACTATAGTACTCAAAACCCATTTCCAACATCCCTTTATGATTATACTGATTACGGCCGTCAAATATAATTGGTAACGCCATTTTCTCCTTTAGAACACTAAAATCAGGATCAACAAAGTGTTTCCACTCTGTTATCAGCAGAAGGGAATCTACTCCTTCTAACAGTTCATACTGATCTTCAAAATACAAAATATTTTTATGATCAGGTAAAACTTTTTTGGCCACCTCAAGTGCCACCGGATCAAATAGTCTTAATATAGCCCCCGCTTTTAACAACAAATCGATTATAACAATAGAGGGTGCTTCTCTCATATCGTCAGTTTGTGGCTTAAATGAAAGTCCCCAAACAGCGAATGTCTTTGACGACAAATCATGTCCAAAACGTTTTACTATTTTATGGTACAGAACTTGTTTTTGGAGTTTATTTCTTTCTTCCACTGCAGTTAAAACAGTAGAGCTTACATCATTATCCTTTGCTGTTTTTATTAAGGCCCTAAGATCTTTAGGGAAGCAACTGCCACCAAATCCAACCCCAGGATATATAAAACTATATCCAATTCTATTGTCACTACCAATACCCTCTCGTACTTCTGTAATATCAGCCCCGACTCTCTCGCTTATTTGAGCTATCTCATTGATAAAACTTATTTTTGTCGCCAACATCGCATTTGCAGCATACTTTGTCATCTCTGCCGATCTTACTGACATAGATATAATTTTTACATCACCATTATAGCTACTTAAATATAGATCCTTCATAATGCTATTAGCCCTTTCATTGTTAAATCCAATGATAACTCTGTCAGGATCAGTAAAATCCTTAATTGCAGAACCTTCTCTTAGGAACTCGGGATTGGATACGACGTCAAAATCAATTTCTAAGCCACGTTTACTAAGTGAGTCTCTAATTACTTCAGTTACCTTATCTGCTGTTCCAACAGGAACGGTGGATTTATCAACGATTACCTTATAACTATCAATGCTATCACCAATACTCTTTGCCACTTCTAAAACATATTTTAAGTCTGCAGAGCCATCTTCTTCTGAAGGGGTGCCTACAGCAATAAACACTATGTCTGATTCGTTCACCGCTTCTGCTATCTCTGTTGTAAATAGAAGTCTTTCTTTTTTAAAGTTACATTTAACGATTTCCTCTAGTCCTGGCTCCCATATAGGTATAATGCCTATCTTCAGGTTCTCAATTTTCTCGTTATCTTTGTCAACACAGATCACTTTATTACCCATATCCGCAAAGCAAGCTCCTGTAACTAATCCAACATAACCAGTACCAATAACGGCGATATTCATCATAACCTCCTGACTAATTGTAGTATCAATTAGTTTTCATTATCTTCTCTTTAAAAATCCAAGCCCTAATATTCCGTATGCAAAGAAAGGGATAGGGTCTTTTATATCCCAACAAGCATCATAGAAATTTTTATACGTTATAAGAATAGATTTCAGGGTATCTATACCCTTTACGATCCGCTTTACGGAGAATATCAAATCAGTATAGAGGTTCAACCAAATTACACTAACAGAATATTCTTTTTCTTCTGGGATAACATTGTTTATTAAATAGTCGTAAATCATTATAGGATAGTTTACGCCACACTTCTCAGCCAAGCCCACCCAGAGCCAAGTACGTGCATTTATCTCTATTAACTTTGACTTACCATCCCTCGAATCTCTAAGCCATTCAATCTCACACACTCCTGTATACTCGAGCTCTTTGATTAGCACCTTACTATACTTAAGAAGATCTTCTTCATACACACTCTGACAGCAGGTAGCTGTACCGAACTTAACTGGATGCTCTCTAAGCTTTACCCCCATCCAGTATGAGTGTATAATACCTTTTACAGCAAAAAGAGTAAAAGACACCGTTTTATGATCATAAGGAATTACCTCTTGAATAAAATACTCTTCCGGTTCTGCACCTTTAAGCTCACTACTCCATATTTTTGCTAATTCTCCTGGGTCCTCCACAATTACCGCCTTACTCTTATATTTCTTATAAAAGCTAAGCCCGTTGTTACCCTTGATAATTATCGGATAGCGCAGATCCACCTCTTCCGGGTTACTATTGACTGGCATAACTGTTTTAGGTATCGGTACATTTATGTTTTCAGCTATAGAGAGTAGCTCTTTTTTATTATATATCTTATTAATCACCTCAATATCTTCAGTGATAACACTATAAAGCTTACTCAATCGATCCTTATGCTTTGAAATAGTTAAAACTGCGTGGTCATTGGAGGGCAACAGAACCCAGTTTTGTAGACTCTCTTTTTTATTCAGTTCGATTAAAAAGTCGGCAAAATCATCAGTTATATAGTCTGGACACCGAAAGAACTTTAGACAATATTTCGAGTACTTAGCAACACAATTATCTTTATCAACCACTATAACAGGAACTCCCTGTTTGCCAAGTATTCTGGTGTTAGCCAACCCCTGGACATGACCCTCTATAACAACTACACCCGTCTTTTTTCTATTTTTACTCTTTATTTCCCTTACTCCCGCCAGTCTATAATTTCGAATAGTATCATATGTTGTAAACATTTATAAGCTTCTTAGCAACTGAAACAGAATCAAGCTCTAATTCCTTTAGTCTACATCTACCCTGAGTTTTTCTATTAAACAGTATAGCTTCTTTTAACTTCTCAGCGATATCGCTTGGGGTATTATTGGATACATAATGCCCCTCTTTTTCTCCTAAAAGCCACCTTACATCACCCACATCGGTTGATACAATGGGACAATTACAAGCCATACCTTCTTTAATGATATTTGGTGAACCTTCCCATTTGGAGGTTAAAAGGAGCACATCGGCACTATTGATATAGAAAGGTATATCATGATGAAGAATGTTACCCAAGGTTACCAGCTCAGTGTTTTTATTATTTAAAAGATTATACGCTTTTTTTGCCAGAGGGAAGTTCTTTACCTCTCTATTCGGGTCAGCAGCAAAAAGAATAATATCTTTATCCAAGCCTAAGCCCAGCCTTCTTCTCGCCTCATCTTTATCTATAGGTCTAAACAAGTCAATATCTACGCCGTTGGGTATAATTTTAGCAGATTGAATGCCGAGTTTGTCCCTCATATCCTCAGATTTAACGATAGTAACATTCCAAAAACAATTAGCAAAATTTCTGGTTATAGACATCCAAAACTTTGAGCTATTTACGTCAGACCCCATAAGAGATGATATATGTTTTACTTGCTTTTTTTTGCCTAATAGAGCCAATGTTGTTACAAAACCACAAAGAGAGTAATGAGAATGACATATGTCATACCTATTTTGTTTTATTTTTTCTCTCAAAGGTTTGACGTTTCTTATGTACCCAAGTATACCCTGCCCTTTTATAGCGTAATAATCAACTTTAATGCCAGTCTTTATTAAAGACTCGCCTTGCGCATTTATAATTGGACTGATCCCCTTATCAGAGTTTCCGCTCGACACAAAAAAAACTTTCATGAATAAATCACCTGCACTATATTGTATATCAACTTTATACTAAAAAAAAGAATTGGTAATAATCAATAGAGAAACTCACTACTCTTTAGTATAAATCCTTTCCTCTATTTCCGGAAATTTATTTCTAAGTTTTAATCTCCACATCTTTATCCATTTATGATCTTTTTCGTTTGCAACAAATGCCTTGATATAAGGTGAAAACAAAAAAGGCTCAAAGTAAACTTGAGGAAAGAAATGAGCTCCTCCTGAGTTAGCTTCAACTGCAACTACACCTTTGTCTGTAATCCCTATATCCCATCCGACAAATTGCGTACCTATTATCATTGACGCCTTATGGAGATAGTCTAAAATATTGCTCCACTCACTTATAGAGCAATTGGCAAATTTCCTTGAGCCGAGTTGTATTTCGTAGTACTTTTCTTTTGAGTATTCTGATACTCCATATTCTCCCAACTTACCAGAACTACAGTCTATAGGTACACCAACTCCCCCTTTGCCAAGATTATCAGTAATGCTATCTAATGCACCTATCTTTAAAGTAGCACTAAGCAGATGCATTTTCAAGGTTTTTGGGGAAATAAAAGTATACACTCGTATTGTGTTGAAAGGTGAAGTTGTACCAGATATTTCTTTGATGCTACCTGAATTTTTAAGAACTTCCTGTACCATAAAACCGTTGGCTAACTCTCGTAACTGCTGTTTCGTTGCTATTGAAGTAGAAAGCCCACCTGACGAGTCAAACGGTTTTGTGAAAAATATTTCACCGTCGGGAAATTCTTCGACATTCACAACTTTGCCCTTAAGATCAAAAAATTGGTCGTCTTTCTTTAGAGCATACGTTTCAGGAATTAAAAGACCGTTTTCTACCATAAGTTGATAGAAACGCCATTTATCTATTGCATTGCTCCCTAACTCATAATGTCTTGTTTTATGAGACAAATAGTATCTGTACAGTGCTCTTGGTACGCACTGTAACAGATAAGCTTGGTCTTTATTATCTGCATAGTACAAATATTTCGCATACTCATACAACAAAGCAGCTTTATACTCGACAGTTGTTTTAGCGTAAAATCCCATTAACTTGGGTATAATTGAATATAATTCCACATATTCTTTGGCCCCCTTGAAACGCCATTTAACAATCAAATTAAAAAAATATTTTAACGCATTGGCTACGTGCTTTGCATTCATGTTCTATAACTCCTTTTTTTCAACCATGCTATTTCAAATATTTACTTCAAAATACATTTCTATTTACCGACCGTCTTATTATATTGTATCAATGCTGCTTCCAACCTCAAGTCATATGATTCGTTTGAATTGAACATCCCCTCTTCAAAAACCCATTTTCCCGAGTCATAAATATATCTACCTGGTTCCCCGTCTACTTCAAGAATATGGTCAAATTTATGCCCAAAAATAGTTTGAATTTCATTAATTAAATACCTCCCTCCGCTTTCGAAAATATCAAAAGCAGCAGTAAGTATACCATACTTTTCAGATATGTCTCTAACAAAATCTAAAAGATCGTGAGGTGGCTCACCGAAGCCAAGGTTTTTGGTTCCGCTTGCTATATCACCAACCTTAAATTTCTTATAAGCGAAATATGAGTCACCTATTTTAGCAACCCGCCATTCAAATTCATGCTCCACATATTCCTGCAAAATTACATACCCTTTCTGTACTTCACCATATGCTTTGAAATACCCCAATAACTTTCTCTTGAAAAATTGAGGGTCATTTATAGTTTTAGTGAACCAGCTTTGTGGTGTACCCACATACTTGTTAGGGCCAAATCTTCTTTTTATCCCTTTACCTACGAATGCTTGTTTACAATACCTATGAGCCTCTTCTTTATTTCTGAGGATTTTTACCCCCGAACTTGCCGCCCCTATGGATGTTTTTGCTACAATTGGATACTTAGCAACGTCTAAAAACTCTTTCACCTCTTCGTAACGGTAAAAAACATCAGTCTTTGGATGAGGAATGCCCTCTAAAGTTAGAAAAGCAGATAGGCTTTTCTTGTTCTCATAGATGTAGTTCTCAAAAAAAGTTGGAAACATAGGTGTCTTTAAGGCTCTTGTGATATGGTATAGCCTTTCATCGTACAGATTCTTAAAACGTTCTATACTACCTGGTGGTCTTAGTAAAAACAAGCCATAAGGTTTGTTCATAACAAGACTTAAAGCATCAGCGGAAGTTAGATCGATAACATCTGCCTCGATACCTTTTTTATTACAAGCCAGTTGCCATTTGTCTCCACCCTCAGGATTTTCACCCCTTAGTATACCAACAAGCATTACTCTACTCCATATATCTTAAGTGTTCTATAAATTTGTATTGGTGTAGTATACTTTAACCAAAACGACTCTGTTGTAGGTAACGCACCCAGATTCAACTCATCTCTCAACTTATCAACCTCAAACAGATCATTAATCATTGAATCACTCCCCTTTATGTTATCGAAGTTGTTTTTAACATAATCGGCCATCCAATTGCCAAGAGGAAAATTAGACGAGTATTTATACTTTTTCTTCCTCAGCTTAGATAGCAATCCAGCATAATAGGGTGAAATCAGATACTCTTTTGCTGAAAACTGATAACTATATCTCATAGTCGCCAAATCTTTGTTTAAGTAATCCTGTATTCTACTTCCAAACCGAGGGTTACTTAGCTTATATTGTGCTTTGTTTTGTGTCTTTCTACGATGAAGGAAGTTGTATTTCGACTGAAACAGTGTCTCTAAGTAATTAATATCGCAGTATGGTGTAATAACATTAGGAATATAATGACGATATTGAGTAAAGTTCTGAGAATGATGCAGCCCAGCAGCTATTTCAACTAACGAGTACAACTCCATGCTGTCTTTTCTCTTCACGTAATTTTCATTTACTAAACTTTTAAACATTTCATCGACATTAAAGGCATTGCTTTTTAATCCTTTTACTCCAAAGTACTCTTCTATTAACTCTGTCGTCGGAGTCTCACTGAATTCATATATAAAATTAGAGACAATATAATCATCTCTATTAGCCCCTTTTACAAACTCCCCACCCATAGTACCTAAAAGCATTGTGTCAGCATATTCAGACTCTTGCTCAATAGCTTTAATCCTATGAGCTCTATGGAGCGAACATAAAGTGTCCCCAAGTTCTATTGACTTATCGGCAATCTCAGCAAAATCATTCTCAGCAAACTTGATATCATAGTTCTTATATGGAATATTATATTGTTTGGCTATTTTTTTTGCTATTACCACATCAACAGAGTTTACATTTCCGTAAGTATACCCATGTATTTCAATACCAAGTTTTAACAAGATACTCAGTAAAATTCTGCTGTCGATACCCCCTGTAATTGCATGACTTACTTTTCCTACATTTAGGCTGTTTAACCGGCTTTCAATAGCTACCTCTAAGGCTTTAGCTATATCTTTAATCTCAATATCACTGTTGTGTTGCAAAATCAAATCGTCAGCACTCCAATAGCTGTCAATCGCAATCACATTCTTATCGTATGTTAACACCGTTCCTGGCCTGCTGTATTCTATATCCTCAAATAGTGTTTGTCTGGCAAGATAATGATACCCTAAGGCATATAATGCCACACTCTTTTTGCTAATCTTTGATTCGATATTCTCTAATATTTTCTCTATTCGATTTGAAATCAATACTTTATCTTTACCTCTGTAGACAAAGTATTTGTGGTGACCAAAATGATCACTAACTATGCGAAAACCATCTTTTTGGAGGATTATGTAAGGGATGTCGATAGAACCATTTTGAATTACTTCTCTGTTGCTTACTATGCTCCAGCCGTCAATCAACTTAATCTTATCAAGTTGATTACTCGAAGAACCTGCATTCATATATGAAAAGGTATAGTTCTTTTTACAAACACTTAGACTTTTATTTACTTTGATCAGCCACCACACTAAACGCCTCTTTGTTCTAAGTCTCTTTCTATGATAGATATAGCCTTATGTAGATGTGATTCACATCGAAAATTATTTAACCATATATATTTTTTACTAGTAGAAGGCTCTAATGAGTCAAGCAAGGGCATTCTTTTCAGTAAGCGCCTTAAAAACCTATTACCAGCAAGCATCGATCTGTAGAATTCATACTTAGAACTCTTGTAGTAATCAGTCCAAATTGAAAAAAACTCGTCTTGGTTTTCAATAATTGCGGATATATTCCTAACATCCTTTAACACAATATCTTTCTCTTCCCCTCTCATCTTTTCTACGGATCCAAACTCCCTTGCTTCAGTTGTTCGTAAAACTGGCAATAAATCTACGTTTACCACATTTCCACATATACTTAATATCGCACACAAACCAGTAAGCCACTCTCTACTTCCTTTAGACATTTTTAGTGAAAAATACAGGTTGCCTAAACTATAACAAATCGGTCTACCTTTATAAATTTCATAACCGCTATACCAATGTGAGTGATGTGCCACTATAGCATCAGCTCCTATATCAATCAAAAAGCGAAAGTAGCGAACCATTTCTGGTGTCGGATAGTGAATATATTCCAATCCACCGTGATATATCACGATGATTTTATCAACTGATTCTCTTAGAGAGGTTATTTGATGATAAGCGTCAATTAAGTCGAAAGGATTAGCCCCCGCTTTTTTGTTAGATGCAATACTAAACTCGCGCTCACAATAATTAAAGAAAGCAATCTTTATTCCATTTATATCTTTAATTAATGGTTCGGAAGCTGTGACTGAATTGGTACCTGCTCCTATGTAATCTAAACCAGCTGCACTACAAGCACCTAATGTATCGACAACTCCTACATTACCAAAGTCCCTTATATGATTGTTAGCTAAAGTTACACAGTCTACACCACTGTTTTTCAGAATCTCAGCATATGCGGGGTCTATTCTAAAGTTCCTCCCGGTTTTTATAATTTTTTTACTAGATAGCGTTAGGGGAGCTTCCAAATTTATAATCGTGTAGTCGGTATCCTTAAAAACATTTTGCAATTCTTTTCCAAAATGCGATCTTGGCTGAACTTGATTTAATGGAGCAAAATCTCCGCCTATGACAATTTTAATACTATCTTTACTCATTTTGGTTCTGCTTTTACTGATTTTCTCAATACAACCCACCCCATTGCTTATGCAGTCTTGCTGTTCCTAAAACAAGCTTTAATACACGCGAGGCTGTGTTCTTAATAAGATAATCTGAACAAACATGATCATATTTTCCACCTTCATCAACTGTCAATTCAACTGCATCTAACACGATTTTCTCATCAAAACCAGTTAGAATAATCGTTCCAGCATCTATAGCTTCCGGTCTCTCCATTGAATTTCTTATCGTAACAGCAGGAAATCTTAGTATTGAGCTTTCCTCACTTATTGTACCACTATCAGAGATCACACATTTGGCATTCATTTGGAGCCAGTTGTAATCGGTAAATCCAAATGGTTTTAGAAACTGAATTAGAGGGTTCAAAATAACACCATCTAAAACTTCTAACCTTTTCCTTGTGCGAGGATGAGTGCTCACTATAACAGGCAGCTGATATGTTTGCGCTACAGAGTTAAGTATATTTAGTATCTTAACCAGGTTTTCCTGATAATCGACATTCTCTTCTCTATGAACCGATACCAGAAAGTAATCGTTTTTAGTCAGCCCCAGTTCAGACAGAACACTTGAACTCTTTATTTTTGGTAAGTAATGACTAAGTGCCTCATACATTGGTGAACCGGACAAATAAATACGTCGATGTGGTAACCCTTCGGAGATAAGGTGCCTTCTTGAGTTTTCTGTATAAACCAAGTTGAAGTCTGCAATGTGATCAATCATCTTGCGGTTGATTTCTTCGGGCACATTGGCGTCAAAAGATCGATTTCCCGCCTCCATATGATAAATAGGTATACGCTTACGTTTTGCCATAACTGCCGCTATACTTGCGTTAGTATCACCTAAAATAAGCATAGCATCAGGCTTCTCTTTATCTAACACTTCTTCAACCTTAATTAAAGTCTCTCCTAATACTTTGCCCAATGATGACGTATCAACGTTAAGATAGTAATCGGGATGTCTTAACTCTAAGTCTTCGAAAAAGATCTCATTTAACTCATAGTCATAATTTTGACCTGTATGCACTAATATATGCTTAGTATACTCATCAAACTTAGGTATTACTCTTGATAATCTAATAATCTCAGGTCTCGTTCCAACAACAGTGACAACCTTTATCATATTTCTCCTCTTAAACGGTTTAAAGCATTTCTATACTTCTTCATAATAAGTATCGGGGTCCGCTGGATCAAAAAACTCATTGATCCAAAACATGGTAACTAAGTCCTCATTCCCGATATTCTGAATATTGTGTGTGTACCAGATTGGCATATCAACAAAGCTCGGTTCATTACCGTCTACTACGTATTCTATAATCTCATCTGTACCAAATCTGCGAAGCTTAATCAAAGCTCTGCCTTGGATTACTGCAAATCTTTCGATTTTCCTCAAGTGAAAGTGATTTCCTCTCGTTATACCCGGTTTTGTAGTAGAATACGAAGTTTGCCCCCCCGAGATATTCCTTATCACCTCTACGAAATCCCCCCTATTATCACTATGTTTTATGTATTTAACAGGGAAATGTTCTGCTGGTAGATAGGATCGAAAAGTATTAAACAAGCAGACATCAAAATAGTTGGAAAGATCTGGAAATATGCCTTTATCAACGTATAGGTCTTTATATGTCAGCATTTTTGCTAACAGTTCCGATACTTTTGACACCCCTATATGCTCAACCTCTACTGCTGTTACTACATTCTTAGAATCCGTTTGATCTATATATTTCAATATTGTCTGCACTAAGTCTTGGACATAAATCAATCTTAACTCAGCATCTACCTCTATTTTCGGTTGCTCATTATTGATAACTTGGTGAGCAAAAGTCGATATTACAGAGTTATAAAAAGGTACGCCAAAAGGACCAAACACGTTCGGCATAATTAACCCTATAAAATTAGCCCCGCTTTTTTCTGCCCATTGAACTAACAACTCTCTCCCCTTTCGTTTAGAATCTCCGTAAATATTACCTCGCTCCTCTTGGATAGAGGACGACATAATAACGGTAGGTCTACTATCCGTCGATTCCAAAGCAGCAATCAACTTCTCGACTAATTCAATATTAGTATTATATATATACTGTGGGTCATTATGTCTGTTCACTGCGGCTAAATGTACAATAACATCGCATTCTCTAATAAAATTCTCCAGCAGCTCGTTATCTACAAAATAATCATCCTGGAATGGCATAAGAGCGTACTTCTCTTTGTTCAACAGAAGGTTGTTCGCAAGATGAATCCCTATAAATCCAGACTGCCCTGTAATCCCTACTTTAATCATTCTACTCATGATTTTTCCCTTTATTCCTTGACACTTATCTCAATCGCCGTTCTTCTTAAACTGTTCTAACTCTTCTCTAACGTATTCTAAACTTAACAGTTTTTCCTTTATTTCTACTATACTCAGCCTATGCGTATTTTCAGAGGTATACTCTTCCGCCTCACTCGCTTTAGTCTCACCTTTACTGAAATACTTGTCGTAGTTTAAGTCTCTATTGTCAGCAGGTATTTGATAATAACCAGGCAAATCTATGGCTTTAGCCATCTCTTCTCGATTAACTAAGGTTTCATGCTTTTTCTCACCGTGTCTGGTACCTATTATTTTGATTTCTGTTACTTTATTAAATAACTCTATCAGAGCAGTGGCTAAATCTATGATGGTCGAAGCTGGAGACTTTTGAACAAAAATATCCCCTTTTTCCCCATTTTTATAAGCATAGACTACTAACTCTACCGCTTCTTCTAAAGACATCAAGTATCTGGTCATTTCAGGGTCAGTTATCGTTATCGGTAAACCTTTTTTGATCTGTTCAATAAAAAGAGGTATTACAGAGCCACGCGATGCCATAACATTACCGTAACGTGTGCCACATAATACTGTCCCGTCGGTAGGCTGCTGACGAGCATACGCTACCATTACTTTCTCCATTAAGGCTTTAGACATTCCCATTGCATTAACTGGGTAGACCGCTTTATCAGTGGATAAAACTACTACCTTTTTTACTTCATTTGATATAGCTGCTTTCATTACATTTTCTGCACCTAATATATTTGTCTTTACCGCTTGGATAGGGAAAAATTCACAAGAGGGCACCTGCTTGAGCGCAGCTGCGTGAAAAACATAATCCACGCCAAGCAGTGCATTGTGCACACTGTCATAATCACGAACATCACCTAAAAAGAACTTAATCTTAGAGTTCTTATAGAGCTTGCGCATATCATCTTGCTTCTTTTCATCACGGCTAAATATTCGTATCTCTTTAATATCAGTATCTAAAAATCGCCTCAGTACCGCATTTCCAAACGACCCAGTTCCACCCGTTATAATCACCGTTCTATCTTTAAACATACTTATTCACCACACTCTATTTTATTTATCGTTTTTATTAAGCTCATCCACTATCACCTGTACTGCTTTTTCATAGTGGAAGGCACCATAAGCTAACTTTTGTCCTTCCTTACCGATTTGTTCAGCCTTTTCTCTATCAGAAAAACATTCTCTCAACTTCTCTGCAAAAGCATTAACATCACCAGGTTCTGAAATATATGCGTTTACCCCATCTTCTAAGTATAGAGGTATATCTCCAACGCTTGTAATTACAACCGGCCTACCTGTTGCTAAATATTCCCCCAACTTTGTTGGAAACCCATACTTAGCCTGCATATTTGCAGGCCTCGCTAACGCCAAACAATAAGCACTTGAAATCTTTTCAGCAACTTCAGGCTTAGATAAAAGTCCAGTAAAAACAACTCTTTCCGGAAACTCTATTTTTGCTATCGCATTATTAATCTTTCCCATTCTCTTTTTCTTTGAATTGTCTCCGACAAGCACAAGGTTACTGTCTGGAAATTCGCTGGCTATCAATCCGAACGCTTCAATTAAGTTATAAACACCATCTTTATCACCATACATAGTCCCAATATATACTATGTCTTTAAAGTTGTTTTCTGAAGTACTCTTTTGTAGTCCTTTCAAATTAAATTGATCGGGCTCCACCAATATAGGCAGTATTGATAACGTAGCCTTTGACCTTTTCGACTCCAAAAGTTTTGAATAATACTCTCTTAGTCCTTCGGATATGACAAAGATGCTGTCATAATGATGAACGACATAGTTCAAGTGTAAATAAATCCTGAGTCTTTCAAGCATGCCTGCATTCCTATTGTAAAAAGGGTGCTCCGATTTGTCATAAAGCAATAGAATTTTTTTTCTTTTTAATACGGTTCTTATGACGGTCCCTATAACAATTCCTTCTGGTACACCATAGCACCCAATAATATTATTCTTTTCCCGTATGGTTAAAACATACTTAATTAAGTATAAAAGATTACCCCATAACACTATCCTTCTTGTTACCTTATTGTCAAATAGTTTTATCTGTTTAATCCCCAACTGAGAAAATTCGATCTTACTTCTATATCTATTGACAATACTTAGATCTATATTTGGGTATAAATGTATCCTTTCGCACTCAAAACCGCGGGCTTTTAGCCCACTGGCTATAGCCAATATACGACTTGTAAAGGCATTTATCTCTTTTGATTGTCCGGTTGATAAAAATATCACCTTGCTTGACAAGCTTTTTGCGTTTAACACAGCTTCATCTGACCACATATGTCTTTCTTTTGAATTCGCAAATAATGCTAACTTGCATCCCTAATAACCGCATTGCTGCTACTTCCACCAATATGATCAAACACGTTTGACATTTAATCCATGCAAAACTTTGCTCCAAACCTCAACAATATATATAGACATCTGCTTTCTCTCTTCTTTGCTTAAGCCAATAACAAATACGCTTATCAATAAAACCACCTCTGATGTGACAACAGTGACTATAAGTCTGTGTACGCCTTGCTCCATTGATGAAACTATCAAAGCAACAGGAATAGCCATAATACTGACACTTATCATCTTTAATATACCATTAAGCAAAAAAGATTTTGCATAACCATCAAAATTAACCTTCAAAACAAGCATTACTAATACTAATCTGAGAAGTGTTGCAAATACCGCCATATAACTAATAAGATAGGCTGGATAGCCTAAAGAAAAAACAAGTATACCTAAAGGAACACTTAGTATTTGAGTAATGCCGATGACAATGTTATATAGTTTAACTTTTCCGGAAGCCCTTATTACAGGTCTTAGACCTGAGATACTGACGTTGACTATCGAGCATATAAGGCCAGCTCTAACAAACTGAACTGCAAAATCTGGCACCTCTTTTAACCAAACGTCTAATATAAAATCTGTCTCTAATAAAATAGGGACAGAGACCAAAAGCATTAAAAAATAAGAGTACTTTGATGACAATGTTGCCAGTAAAAAAGATCTACTCTCATTTTCTCCGCCGTAACTAGTCATAATTTGAGGCACAAATGCTTGCCCTAAGCTATTGGAAAACATGTTAACGGCACTTTTGACTTGATTACTTATAGCAAAACTGGCGTTCAGAACTGTGCCGAAATAACGATTTACAACAATATCTGACCCCTGCTTTTCACCTACTATACCAGCAGCTTCAATCATATTCCAGCCAGTAAAGCCAAACATACTTTTTAAAAGCCGAACATCACGGCAAAAATTTAACATCACATCGTTTCTGTGTCTTAAATTACAGTATAAAATATAAAGCACAGGATTTAATGCATGAATAATAGCCGTTACTAATGCATAGTTTATCAATATTCGACCTGGCAAATACTGCAGTAGTAAAACCAGCATTAATTGAAGCAATTTAGTTGAGATCTCAATTGGCACAGTTATACCAAATTCCTCCTTAGCGACAAGTAACGCTTGATATGGAATAGATATGACAATGAAAAGAGTACTTGCAACTGCAGTAAAAAAGACAAAATAAACGTCTTGTAGACTTACAGTATCAAATACTAAATAGTTTTTAAGATAGTAGGGACCTATCGTTAGAGTCAATATTGCAAACAAAGCCGCAATCAAGATATGTAACGTCAGGCTTACGTTAAACACCTTGTTAACATTACCATTCATTTTCCCATATTCTATAGCTATGAACCTATGAGTTGTTCCCACCATAACAGTATTTACAAAAGCCATTATCCCAACTATTCCGCCAACAATGGAATATAAACCAAAATCTGAAGCTCCTAATAAAGACAGGGTTAGCCTGGATGTATACAATCCAATTATCAAAGCTACTCCTAATCTTGCGTATAGATAAACACTGTTCAAGACGATTTTTTTTCCGCCCATCTAAGCTAATTCACTCCACTTGCTGATACAAAGTAAGATCATAACTACACTTACACACTCAATAACAATCTTGATTGCATGCCTCTACTTTGTTGTTAAGATTGGCACTTCCTCATTTACGTAAGTCCGTAAACTACTTTCGTCCCGTTCAAAAAAGAGACCCATCAACAATAATGCACCAAGAATACTATTCGTCTGAATACTAAAACCAAAAAGCGCTACCAGTGTAAGATTGAAAAATACGTATCTCTTATTGACCCCAAACAACGCTGCAAAATATTTTGAGGTTTTTATGTATATTAAGAAAAACGCTACAGAGAACACTCCAAATGTTCCAAGTAACCCCCCTATACCATTTACCAAAGTACCAGCAGAATCTATTTTCAGTTCGTAATTACCACCTACTCCAAACGGATATTTATATAGATTTATCACACCCCCTAATAATCCGGAAAATCTCCCGGTTCTATGCATATATGTTGCTCCAAGTAACTCACCCGTAGTATTGAAATCATCTATTACTTCGGCCTGGGCTTCAATTTTTTCTTTCATAAAGTCTAATTGCATATAAGAAACAAAAAATACAGCCAGGATTACCAATGCCATAAACACTGACGTCATGCTTCTTTTTTTCACCACCCTATAAAACAATAAAATGTAAAGCATGGCATAACCTGTGGTTGAATAAGTAGTAATAATAGCAATAATCAAAAGATAGTTAACGACATTATTGCCGCGTTTATATATATTAAAAAATAAGGCTATTGTTAAATATATACTAAAAGGGCCCGGTTCCCAACAAAATCCAAAATTTCTCACCTGGCTAGATCTCGAAACAAATCTTGCCGTGTAGACTATCATGTGATATTGAGTCCTTCTTTCCAGATAGTCAAAACCAATGTCTACTCTGGACATTAACTGATATAAAGAAGATGGGCTAAACACTTGCCAAAGCCAAAAAACAAGACTTATCAAAGCAAGCGTGCTAATAATCATCACATACTTATCAAACAAACTGTTTTTATATACTTTTGTAAATGCATATGCAATAAGAACTACTGTCATGTATCTTCCAGTAAATAACCATCTGACCGTTCCGAACATAAGAGCAAACATGCCGTTTAACGCTATCCATATTGCAATCACATACAACAATTTTCGATTAACCTTAACCTTGTTAATCAACAACAATAATATTGTTGCAAAAAAAATTGCTATAACCATAGCCGGACTTCTATAAATTCTTGATCCAAGGCCAGACACAATAACAAGTAGTACGAGATATGTATCATTAATGACCGGTAACAACAGTTCCTCCCCGCTATTTATAAATAAATCAAATTATTTCTTATCGTAGTTACTGTATATAGTTCGCAAACAGTATCTAAGGAATGCCAAGAAATTCCGCTAATTCTAACATTTGATACACCAATATCAAGAATTATAAAAAACACCTCGGAGCAAACAAGAATAAAGCCATTATTTCAACAGCAAAACATTGCGCAATTATACAAAATATAAAATCAAGAGTCATGTCAATCAAACTGTTCAGGGAAGTATCTTTTCAACTGTTTTATATACACATGGCCGTCTTTTTCAAAGTCTTTCACAATTCTAACTTCCTTTAAAGTGGTGGCTAGCGCACTCCATCTTTTTTGATATCTTTCCAATTCTGGCTCCATTGTCGGCAATGTTCATCAATAATGTTAATAATCCTTGAAGGTTTGAATGTGTTTTTTTGTGCCTTAAAGCACGTTCGACGAAGGCTATGCAAAATTCCCGATTGCCAGACAAAAATGCGAAAAGAGGGTACTGGCTAAGCTCCAATTGTCCTCTGCCAGGCTTAACCGAATCTGATAACATGTAACCCAGTTGGTCACCATTTACCCCATAATATGCAGCATTGATTATTTCACAAACAAACCTGTAACTACTTTTGTCTTTTACACCATTTAGACAGATATGCACCCATAGCTCACTGTTAGTTGCCGTACTTTGAATCCCTAAAACATCCTTAATTATATTTCTCAGCTGCTTGACAATCACAGCTTGTTCTACATCAATGTTATAGTGTAATGCTACATACACATCATCCCGCAATTCCTTTATATCTGATATACTCCCAATACTCCCCTTTAACGCTGCAACCGTCAAGCTAAGCTGCGTGCCCAAACACATTTCCGCTACAATGCTTTGCGACACATTATCCCTTATGTGACCAAAATGACTACCACCAAACCGAATTATTATTGTTAGTCGTGGTTTTAGGCATATTGCTTTTAAGTCTGACGACTAAAGCTCACAAAAGCTTGCCTGTCTTATAGGCAAGTCGGTGAAAGGGGTCGACAAGTTTATCAGTAATTATCAAATCAATCTTTTGCTTGCCAACAATATCGTATAATTTCAAAAGTAGTTCTATTTTTTTGGAAGGTTTAATCTTGTCCGATAAAATAAGTAAATCTATGTCACCACCTCTTTTGTTATCATCAACCCTGGAACCAAAAAGGCACACCTTAGCCTTAGAATCGTAGGTGTGAAACAGTTCTTTTATTTCGTCTTTTTTGGGTAGTCTCATAATAGATCCTCCATCGAAAAAAATTGATAGTTGGAATGATTGGTATCCTTAAGAATGAATGGTTATACTTAACGAACAACATTATAAATGTGGAAACGGTAGAGGTAGAATCAACTAAACGGGTCGAGCAAGCCCGACGCCCTACGTACACGATCAAATTCAGGCTGGCGAAAAAAGAGTCCTTTTCCCCAAAGGCTTTGAGCCTATTCCGTAGTATTCTTTCCCGCCAGCCTTTATATGTTTATTAAATTGTATTTTATGCTATAGATACAGCTTCGCCCCGTCACCTCGCAAAAACAAGGTTCCTAAAACTGTAAAGTCATTAACAATATTGACCTGATTAGCAAATGAGTAAAAACGTGTCAAGTAAAACTAAGGGATTCTCGCGCAGATACCTGAAGAAAAGCAAGAAGCAAAGCAGAGTTGTGAGGTTTTGATATTATGAAGTTTCGTAGGGGCGGCGGCTTGCTCCGCCCGTTTTAATGAGTCTCACGCAGATTGTTGAAGTATAGCAAGGAGCAAAGCAAAGTTGTGAAGTTGTGATATTATGAAGTTTCGTAGGGGCGGCGGCTTGCTCCGCCCGTTTTAATGAGTCTCACGCAGAAAATTGAAGTGTAGCAAGGAGTAAAGCAGAGTTGTGAAGTTGCGAGGGTTTGAAGCTCAGAAGTGAAAAGGTAAAGGCCTTGATAGCAAGACCTTTGCCTTTAATATGCGTTAATATTTCATCTAACTCAATTCCATAATCACCTAAATCTGCGTAATCTGTGCGATCTGCGAGAGGTTAAATCTTTTTATTTTAATGTAGATTATTTGATGAGGGTGATTCGTTTAGATGTGATGATACCATTATCGTCGCTTATTTTGAGATAATAAATACCATTAGAAGCGGCTCTGCCTGTACTGTCTTTACCATCCCAACTAACATTCGGCTGATTCGCCGGAAGCTGACGTATTAACTGACCTTTGAGGTTGTAAACTTCAACAGTAGCCATCTCCCCAACACCACGCTCAATAGAGTCATACTCGATAGAAATACTGCTCTTAAATGGATTAGGGTACGCTTTGATTGGATTCTCCACCACCACCAACTTCTCCACACTCGTTGAACTATCGACTGAAAAGGCAAACGAAACCGCACCTATCGCTGTCTGATAACTTGTCACTAACTCGTTTTTATTATTATAAACCCTAATCGTCGAGTTTGACATAAAGTCACCTGCATCTGCTATATAGAGGTTACCCTGATAGCTTGAAAGAGCACTGCCACCCTGAGAAAAAAGATTGTCCTCTTGATGAATAATTTCAAAGCTTTCAGCATCGTAGACGAAAACACCACCACCAAACGCATCACCCACATAAACTTGACCATTAGCATATTCGATGTTGGTTAAAAATGCATTAAAGTTAAGCTTTTTTATCACGTCAAGACTCTCTCTATCATAAACGGTTACACTACCGTTAACATCTGAATAGTCGCCCGAACAAACGACGTTTAGTCTGCCCTGATCATCCTCCGTTATATCGTTAGGGTTGAGCTCGGTATCCACACTTTTTGTAATGGTAAAGTTTTCTAAGTCGATCACGGAAAAGCTACCCTGAAAATAGTCTGGATATTGGAAGCCGGTGTTGATTACATAGAGCTGCTTATCATAGATGTAGAGGTTACCTGGGGCGATTCCGACCTCTAATTCGTCGACCACCTTATCAATATTAAGGTCAATTTTATAGACTTTATTCGTCATCAACCCGCTAACGTATGCAAATCCGTCCGCTATGACTATCGAATAAGGGTTTGAATACTCTTCTACGTCGATTCTTTGGATAGTTTGACCATTTTTTAGATCGATCTTCTGAACATCGTTATCTCCTGAGTTGACTACGTAAAGATAGTCTTCTGTTATGGATAGCTGGTTGGGGTAGAGTCCGGTAACTGCGAAGCTATTATCGACGCTACCATCCTCTAAGTTGATTTTCGAGACGGTTTGGCTGATGGTATTGAGCACGTACATTGAAGCGTTAAGACTTACGACTAATAAGAGGGCGATGAGGGCTAAAAGGGTTTGTTTCATTTGGTTTACTCCTTTATTTTTTGTAATTATATTGTAGGTTTAAGAGCCAGTTAAAGCCTGGCTGTGGCGTATAATGATAGATTTCATAACGGTGATTGAACAGGTTGTTTAGCTGCACAGATAGACGATATTCTTGATTTTTATAAGGTATCGCACCCCCTATTTCTAAGTCGGTGAGATAATACCCCTTAAGTGGTTCGATTAATTGGTCGAGAGTAGTCCACTGCTCCCCTGTGTAGCGGTGTGACAGCTTCAGCCAATAGTTTGAGTAGGTTAGATTCAGTTCTGCTTGCAAAGTCTCTTCAGGGGTGTAGACTATTTTTTTCCCGTAAAGATCAGAATGTGAGCCGTCCTCCTTGAGGCTTCTATTCTCAGCATCGGTGATTAGATAAGTGGCGGATAGTTCAACCAGACTGTTTAGTCTATATCCACCCTTCAGACTAAAGTTTTCGATGTTAGCTTTGGCAACATTTCCAGGTTTCCAGCCGATAATCGAGCGGTACCAATAGATAAGATCGTCAATCGAGCTCTGATTATACTCGATCCCGAATGTTAGCGGATAATAATTTATTTCGCCGTACACTTTTTTATGGAGAGCGGTCTCCCCTTTTAAGTCGGGATTACCGGTAGTTTGAAAGTCACCCTTCCAATATAGGTCGTAAAAAGAGGGATAACTAAAGTTGCTCCCAATCCCGGCGCCGAGGGTAAGTTCGACAGGGTAATACATTTTGAAATGGAGGTCATACCCATATGAGAGGTTATCTTTCCATTTTTTGGAATAGTCTTCTCTAAAGGAGAGGGTTTGAAAGGAATCGATACTTTTCAATGGCAACAAGTATTCTATTTCACCCGTCCAAGCATAGTTTTCTACATATTTTGAAGGAATCGAACTTTCAACGCTTTTAATCTCTTTATAACTAAAATCCTCCCGCTGGTATTCAACGCTCGACTCTAAAGAGAGCTGTCCAACCCCGTATGTACCGTTTAGGATCCCACCCCGTTTCGCTTGTCGATGTTCGCTCTTCAGATGATAAAAGGGGTAGGGGGCTCTGGTATTATCATAATCGCTATATTGTCGGTGCTGATACAAGGTCAAATCAAGACCCCCATCTTCCCATAGGTAGGTCAATAAGAACGATTGTTTAAGAGCTCCCCCCTCCAAACGGGCATCACGGTAAAGTGCTTCGTAATTGAGCGGACCTGGCAATTTATGGGCAAAGTTTTGGATTTCGAGCCGATAGGTTGAGTTAAACTTAGAGTTTATGATGGCTGAGAGTCGAAGTTGCAGGTTTTGTGAAGCTTTGTCGTTATACTCTCGCCTCTTTTTCACACCTTTACGATCGAGATACGAAAAGTCGTTCTTAGCCCGATTAGAATCCACATAGAGGTTAAAACTAAAATAACGGTTACGCTGCTTGATCGAGGCGTACGATTTATAGGTTTCGAACGAGCCGAACGATTGACCTAAGTCTAAACCAAACTTCTCAGCACTACCCTTGGTTTTTATGCTGACTATCCCCCCTAACGCTCCGCTACCCTTGGGCGAAGCCCCTTTGATAACCTCGATACTCTCAATCGAATGTACCGGAATCTGTGAAATATCATAAGCTTGACCGCTACTGTTTAACGGTACGCCGTCAAGCAAGACTAATGTATGGCGGGGATGATGTCCGAGAATGGCGACTGTTTTCTTCTCACCCACTAAATCCGTACCGACTATTTTCACCTCTGGCACCGATTTTAATAGCTCTGCTAAATCGTAGAGACTCTTCGTGTCGTCCACTACGATCTCCACCCGCTCAGGTGTTTTGATGTCGAACCGTCCCCTATTTGATCTAATTACGTCGCCCGGTATCGTTATCGGTGCTCGTTTGAGCACTATTCGTTGATTCGGAGTAAAGTCAGAATATTTAAGCTGGAGCGGTTCGTACCCTGTACGGTGAAGCTTAATCGGTTCTGTAGGAGAGCCGCCCGAGAGCTGAAATCTGCCGGAATTATCGCTCTTCGTCTGCTTTTTGCCCCAGATTATAAAGACGTTATCCAAAGGTTTGTCTTCAGCTGTCAACACTACCCCTGAGATCTCTAAACCAAAGATGATTAAAGGTAAAAGGAGGGTTATAAGTAATACGAAGATCCGTTTTGTCATAGCTTATCCTTACGTCCACCCGGATAGAGAATATTCGGTTTTTTTGAGGCCGGATTTTCAATAACGGTTAGCGAAGTATCGAAGACCTCTTTGATGTTTTCGGAGGTTAGCACCGATTCTACTGGACCGTCAAATTTCAGCCGACCCCCTTTCAAAAAGATGAGTCTATCACTATATTCTGCCGATAAATTAACATTGTGAGAAACGAGGATGATTAAAATCTCTTTCGTGCGACTGATCTGGGATAACAGTTCGATTATCTCTAATTGATGACTCAAGTCGAGGTGAACGAGTGACTCATCCAAAAGTATCGCCTCGGTATCCTGTACGAGGGCTCGAGCGATATTTACCCGCTGTTTTTCGCCACCACTTATCTGTGAATAACGCTTCTCTTTTAACGGTTGCAAACCGGTGGCATTGAGTACACCTTCGACTATTTCGCGATCCTGTTCGGTATAGCTCTGCCAATAGTTTAGATAGGGGTAACGACCCATTAAAACGAGTTCCGACACCGAATAGTCAAACTGGTATACAATCTCTTGCGGAATAAAGGCGATAGTTTTTGCCAGCTCTTTACGGCTCCATTTTTCGATAGAACGCTCTTTAATTCTGATTTTACCGGCGGTGAGCGGTAAAAAGCCTAAGATCGCTTTGAGTAGTGTCGACTTACCGGCACCGTTCGGTCCCAAAATCGAACAGAACTCGCCTCTCCCAAAGCTGAGCGTCAAGTTTTCAATCACCTTTTGCTTGTAGTATCCTGTGGATACACTATCAAGCTTAATCATATTTACTCCTTATTTCATTTACATAATACTGAGCGTGAAGACTTATTGGACATATTAAACCCATTCGTAGGGGCTGGGCTTGCTCTGCCCGAGATCATCAAAAAGTCAATTCAGGGTTGTGAAGTTGTGAAGTCCTGTAGAGGAGCGGGTTCTACCCCTCCCGTTTTAAAAAACATCCAGACACCCATACACCGCCAGGAGTTGATACACAATGGTAAAACAACCATCCATTTGTAGGGGAGCGGGTTCTACCCCTCCAGTTTTAAAAATACCCAGATAGCCCATACGTCGCCAGGAGTTGAAATCCAATGGTAAATTAACCATCCATTTGTAGGGGAGTGGGTTCTACCCCTCCAGTTTTAAAAATACCCAGATAGCCCATACGTCGCCAGGAGTTGAAATCCAATGGTAAATTAACCATCCATTTGTAGGGGAGCGGGTTCTACCCCTCCAGTTTTAAAAATACCCAGGTAACCCATACACCGCCAGGAGTTGATACACAATGGTAAAACAACCACCTATGTTGCTTGAACAAATGCTAATTAATATGATTGGCAACTGACGGTTTTGTTACTACACTGATCGCTTATGTCTTGCAAAATAATTAAACGGGAGGGGTAGAACCCGTTCCCCTACAATCGAGTTTCGACAATTATCTGTTATATTTATCAAGCTCCCAGTTTATCGGGTTATGCCATATGTAATCGGCGATCATTCTAAATCCTTCTTCACTTCTTATGATATGGTCATAAAATGATCGCTGCCATATACTTGGATGTAACGGGATATCGTTCTCACGACAGTGCTTATTATACCGCTTTGATACAATTGACTTAAATGCTGCTATGATTGAATTTAAGTCAGGATTTGGCGTAACCTCATCGACTAATAAGTCGATTTCGTCATCAATCCCCATTGCAATTATGGCGTGGATATGATTCGGCATGATCTGATATATGTCAAAACTGGTCTGAGGAAAACGTTCTCTGAGTTTAATCCATTCATCATTGGCGATCGCACCTAATGTATTAAGATACATTTTCCCATCAATAATTTTACCAAACAAATGCTTTTTTTGATGAGCGCACATTGTTATATAGTACGCCCCATTGGTTGAGTAATCATAATTCGACAAACGTGTTGGAATACGTTGTGGCAATGCCTTTATAATCATCAAAATCCCCCTTAATGGTTATTGTGTTCAACCAGACATAGATTGTAATTTTGAAGTAAATATTGCAAGCAATTTTTTGCCGTCCATTTTGTTTGATGAATGCAAATTAATGTGGTTGGCAACCGACGGTTTTGCTTCTACTCCGAACGTTTATATCTTGCAAAACAACCAAACTGGAGGGGTAGAACCCGCTCCCCTACAAATCGATGGTTAATTTCCCATTCCGTGTTGACCCTTGGCGACATAGTGGTTTTATATTTAAAACAATTGTTAAGCATAATCGTTCTGTGCAAAGACATTATGTGCAGTACCCGAATTTTACTTCACAACTTCAAAACCTCACAACTTCACAACCCTAAATTGCCTCCTTGCTTCGCCCCCTATAAACAATTTAGTTGACATCTCCTATTAAATTACTATGTTATACCGTAGAGAGGAAAATTATGCAAATATCAACGAAGATTGAATACGCGGTCAGAGGCTTAGTAGTGCTATCTGTCGAAAATGATGGAAAACCGACACCACTTAAGGAGGTCTGCAGAGTCCAGAACCTTCCTATGAAGTATATGGAGCATATCTTCAACAGTTTACGTAAAGCCGGGTTGATCAGTAGTCTCAGGGGTGCTTATGGTGGGTATTCACTCGTCCGCCCTTTGGAGCAGATCTCCCTGTGGGACGTTATGGAGTCGCTTGGTGAGGTACCGATCGACCTTAGCTGCAACGAAGAGGAGGCTCAACGTGAGTACTGTATAGGATTTCCGTGCAACTTCTTTGATACTTGGTTAGAGATAGCTGACGAAGTTAGGCTCTTTTTCGCCGGTATTTCGTTATCCCGATTTTCGCAAAACAAGGAGGAGGAGAAATGACCTCGGAGAGAATATATTTGAACAATTGTCTGACATCCAAGCCTGCAAAAGAGGTGGTGGAAGCGATGCTTCCCTATATGGAGGAGAAGTTTTATTACCCTGAAAACTTTAATAAAACCGGAGCGTTTATTAACAACAAAATGCAAGAGTGGAAAGAGAGCGTTGCTAAAACAATCGGCGCCAACAGTAAGGAAATCCACTTCACCTCCGGGGGTACCATCGCCAACAATATCGCGATCAAAGGGTTCCTGTTGGGTAACTCCAATAAAGGGAACCATATTATCTGCTCGGTTATCGACTACCCTGACCTCTTGGCTAACGCCGCCTTCTTCGAAAAAAGTGGGTTCAAAGTTACCTACCTCAAAGCAGATAAAGATGGATTCATCGACCTCGAACAACTTAAACAGTCGATCACTGATAAAACTATCCTCTTTATGACCACTATCGCTAATCATACCGTCGGCACTATCCAACCTATGCATAAAATCAACGAGATCCTCAAAAGCGCCGGACACCGAATCTATACCCACGTCGATGCCTGTGAGGCATACGGACGTATCCCCATAGACGTCGACCTGTATGGAATCGATATGATGTCGGTAAGTGGACATAAATTCAACGGACCTCAAGCGTCTGGCTTCCTCTACGTACGTAAAGGGGTACAGCTTAGTCCACTTATCCACGGAGTTAACCGACTCGACAACCTACAAACTGGCGGCATAAGCGTCGCCAACACCGCCGGACTCGTCAAAGCTATCGAGCTCATCTTCAACGATTTTGAAGGGCATACCAACCACTTAAGAGAAATCAGCAGCTACTTATTCGAATCGATCAAAAAGAAGATTCCGAATATCCTGATCAACGGCCCAGAAGGTGAACTGAGAGCACCACATAACGTTAATATCTCGTTCGACTACATCGAAGGAGAAGCTATTATGATGATGTTAGACCAGTTTGACCTATCTGTCGCTACCGGTAGTGCTTGCGCCTCACAAGGGCTGAAACCTAACTACGTCCTGATGGCAATGGGGCGTAATCACGAGCAGTCACACGGCTCGATGAAGTTTACCGTCGACCCAAGCCATACCAAAGCAGATATCGATAAGTTGGTTGACAGATTAGCGGAGATTGTAGAAAAGCTCCGCAAGTTGAGTCCGCTCAACCCTGAAAATAAACCACAATAAGGAATGAATAAACTGGAGAGTTAATATGGAATATTCACAGAAGGTCTTAGACTACTTTATGAACCCACGAAATATGGGTAAAATAGATGATCCCGACGCCGTTGCCACCGAGGGTAGCCCCGCTTGTGGCGATCAGGTGACTATTTACCTCAAGGTCAACCCCGAAAACCAAACGATCGAAGATATTAAGTTTCAATCGTACGGCTGTGCCTCAAACATTGCCACCGCCTCGATTATTACCGAACTCGCTAAAGGGAAGACCCTCGAAGAAGGTAAGAAAATCGATTGGGAAGACGCCGCTTCTGCACTCGACGGTCTACCACCTATCAAGATGCACTGCTCTGTGCTCGCCGTCGATACGCTCCGCTCAGCGATCACCAACTATGAAGTGACCCATAAATTGGCCGAGCGTCCGGAGTTCAGCAAAGAGACGATCGTCGAAGAGCTCGGACGTATCCTCTACCCCAAGGTTGGCAAAAGTATTATCGACCTCAAAATGGTCAAATACGTCGGCTGGCACGATGGGGTCGCCACGGTTGACTTAGATGTACCGAAGTTTGACGAGTATCGCGACAATATAGCTGAAGAGATCCGAGAACACTTAGGTCGCTACCCAGAGATCAAAGAGATCAATATCACTATCTAACGCTTAACCGCTACACTTGAAATAATCGGCGCACTTGGTGGGAACTCCGTGAGGTTTTATTAAAACTGTAGGGGCGGGAGATTACTCCGCCCTACTTCACAACTTCACAACCTTGAATTATCTGCGTGATTATTGTCTTTGGTTGGGGTGTTTTGCCTACCCCCATTATGTGTTGACGTTTCACTTTCAAGCCACTACGCATCTAATCCTTAGTTTTCTTTTTCTTCTTTTTAATCTGTGAGATCAGTGAGATCCGCGAGAGAACCTTTTTTTTACTTCAAAACCTCACAACTTTTAATTGACTTTTTGATTATTACGGGCAGAGCAAGCCCAGCCCCTACCATTATTGTTGTGTTGATGATTTCGGGGCGAGCAAGCCCGCCCCCTACCATTAGTGTTGTGTTGATGATATCGGGCGGAGCAAGCCGCCGCCCCTACGAAACTTCACAACTTTGCTATGCCTTCTTGCTACACTTCAATAAGTCTTTCACGCTATGTACCAGTAAAAGATCACTATTTATTTGATATACTTATCTTATGTTGATTCGGCTCACCCTCTTCGTGTAAAATAAAAGATGAAGAACGGGGAGCCGATGAATGAGGTGATTACACCTACCGGAATCTCCACTACCGTCAGATGCATCGATAAAAAGTCGCACAATACCAATAATATCGCACCACCCAACGCACTTAACAGAAATACCTGACGCTGATTGTTACCTATACTCATCCTGACGATATGAGGCACGATTAGACCTACAAAGCCGATAATCCCAGCATAGGCTACCGTTACCCCGATTAAAAGTGAACTGATGATGAATACGCTTAAGCGCAAACGCTTGACGTCTACACCTAAACTCGACGCTACTAAGTCGCCACTCGTTAAAATGTTTAATTTATCTGATAAACTGTAGAGATAGAGCATCAAAAGACCGATTATTACACCGATTATCTTGAAAATAGCCCACTCTTGTTGATTGAATATACGACCTAAATTACCCATCAAAATACCTATTATGTTGCCGATCTCTTGCTGATTCAAATACATTAAAAGAGAAATCATCGACGAACAAAACATCCCGACGATTATACCCGATAACAACAACCTGTTGCCCGAGAAAAGACCGCCCGTCTGAGCTAAATACCAAACTAACATCATTATCAAAAGAGCACCACCGAACGAAAATAACGGGATTAAAAGATAAAAACCGAGTATTGTAGCTACTATCCCACCTAACGCCGCACCCGATGAAACTCCTAAAATATAAGGCTCGGCAAGTGGATTGTTTAACATTATCTGATATACGGAGCCGACTCCACCTAAAACTAAACCGCAAATTAAGGTAAGTAGGAAGCGTGGCAGACGTACCTGTGACACTATAAATGATGAGTCTACCTTGTACGTTAAGTAAAGATAACCTAACGGAATAAGGAGTAAGATCGGGAGTAAAAAACTCAGAAAAGAACGCCTGGTCATAGCTCACCAAAAATTGAGTTGAGTAGTTTGGCACCTTCGACTGACCTCGGCCCCGCCCTAAGAATTAAATCGGGATCGACATCGTCAACTGTGTAAATTCTGTCGTTGCGACACGCTGCTATGTTCTGCCAACCTTTGCGCGATTTAACGTCGTTAACGCCTACACCTGGATAGGTCAGTATAATTATCTCCGGATCGGCACTGATGACCTCTTCTACCTTGACTCTACTATAGTCGCGAGGAAGCTCGCTGAAAACATTGTCGCCGCCACTTAGTTCGACTAATTCACCGACAAACGATTCTTTGGAAACACTCATTATCGGGTTACCATAGATTTCAACGTAGACCCTCGGCCTTACACCATCTTTCAAGCGCATCCTGTTCAGCTCTGAACGTAATGAATCGGCAACGGCTATGCCCCGCTCCTCTATTCCGAGGTGGGTGGCAACTGTTAAGATACCGCTGAGCATTTCATCTATACTGCGAGGATATAGGGTGACTGTTGGGATTTCTAATTTATTGAGTTCTGAGCCTAAATATTCTTGCTCTAAGCCGGAGATGAAGACGATGTTAGGCCTTAAGGCGATGACTTTTTCGCGACTGATGGCGCCAAAATTACCCACTTTATAGATCTCTTGTAATTGGGGCGGGTAGTCAACCTCTTCGACGACACCAACTATATTATCAGAACCCTCTAATAAGTAGATTATCTCACCTATCTCAGGGGAGGTTACTACGTAACGACGTTCGTCGCCGCTCGGTCTCTCAACAGCACAAGAGACTAATAGAAGAGCCAAAAGCCCATAAACAAGTTTTTTCATACACCTATCCTCAAGTATTGAAGGCAGGATGTTTAGCAAATGAGAGTTAACACGTCAGCCCTTTCCTCCGAAAGACTTCTGAGTTTACTCAATGGCAGGTTTCCTGGCTCGCAGCGGGCTTTAATGATCGAGCCTTCCCATAACTGTTGTAAGTCACAGTGACTCGATAACCCATTTTTTGCTGCTTACAGTGGCGGAGACCGCTTCCGATTTGAACGGAATTCCCTTTTTGCTACACCATCAAGCTATCTGGGAACATTATTAGAAGCAGCGTTCTAATGTCAACCAATATTTTTCGTAGGGGCTGGGCTTGCTCTGCCCGTAATAATCAAAAAGTCAATTAAAAGTTGTGAAGTTGCCTGAGGAAAAGCAAGAAGGAATAGCAGAGTTGTGAAGTTGTGAAGTAGATCGGAGCAATCTACCCCTCCAGTTTTAAAAACATCCAGATAATCCATACGTCGCTAGGGGTTGAAATCAAATGGTAAATTAACCAATCATTTGTAGGGGAGCGGGTTCTACCCCTCCAGTTTTGAAAATACCCAGATAGCCCATACGTCGCTAGGGGTTGAAATCAAATG
>JBBAFS010000008.1:0-34005 GCA_041655255.1 Sphaerochaetaceae bacterium | reverse complement strand
GCAAAGAGCTGATAATAAGAACACTTAGTGATAATATAATAGATGTAAATAAGGGAAAAATAAACAAATATGACAGAAGAGGGTGTATTAATTGTTACTTACAAGCGAAAGAGAGATAGTAGTCATGTAATCATGACTAGGTGGATAAGGATTGGAGTCTGTTCTTTTTATATAGATAGGACCGGACTCTTCTTTTAGGCCTCCACCATCTCCTTGGGTAGACCATACAGGAGATCCAGAGTTCACAGTATAAGATCCGTTATATACTTCATAGGGAATACTTATATCTGTCATGCCAGGATCTCTAAAAGAATCATATGTGATAATAAGATCTAATGAAGAATTTAAGTTATGTGATAATGTCCACTCTCCTACCTTAACACCATCACCCTCAGCATCAGGGAGGATATCACCAGAGTCTAGTGGTATAGCATTAGCATCTCCTGAAGATGCTCCTAGCAATTGAGAAACTTGCATTAATGATTTTGGCTGCACCACTCCTACAAGCTGAAGGGTTGAAATTCCAACATTTGCAAAGACTGGAGTTATCACAAAGAGGACTAATAATAGAAGCAGAATGCTTATCTTCTTCATAACATCAATGTACTTTTTTGAACTACTTATGTCAACTGTAAGTCGATAAATTTAATGAGATACACCACGAACAAGTAAATACTATATTTAACTTATTGCACAACAACACTATAGGCACATACTGTCGTCAACCAAGTTAGTACATAAGTTTTCGGCATTTACATGAAACACCCATAATCCAAGCTTTCCTCTGACTAATCTCTTCAAGTCTTTTATCTAAAAATGAAATAAGTTTGAACTATAGAACACTGACTGAAGTAATTGCGAACTCACAGACAGGTAGGCAAGATTCAATTAGCTAAGCCCCATTTACCGTTACTTGTGGATCAAGCTCCTTACAAAGCTACCAGTACTAGAAATCAAACTTGATGGCAGGCAAACTACTCTAGTACCCTGGAGTTAAAACCAAAAAACATATTGATTATAAAGAACATAAAAAATGGTTGTCACACAAGGGAATGTGCAACAACCATTCTTTAGTTTAAAAAAACTATTTAATTTAAATATTAATTTTGACTCACCAACTCAAAGGTTACGGTAGCCCCATAACTTGCAGTTGCAGCAGCTGCCCAATCATTAGCATTTGGCAATACAGTAAATGGAAGAGTTACTGTACGACTTCCTGTCTCACGGACTGAATATGTTACAAACACAAAAGGATCTTCACTTGTTGAGGAGGTTTCAAAAGCACTTGAAGCAGGGCTCCCTCCATTGGCAGTATCAGCAGTTTCAGTTGAAGAAATCACACCTGGTGTAATTGTATAATTAATTACAGTTGTAACTTTATTCGATGTAGCCGTATCAGCAAGAGGAGTACCCGATATCAATACCTTATAACCATTTGGGCTATTAGTGGTGTACTTAAGAGAAGAACCTTGAGCTGTACCATAGTCGTCATCAGTAAAGTCCATTGAGGCGGTAGTTAGTGTTAGTGTTTGAGCTAAACCAACAGTTGCATTAATTGTAAGATCAGCTGTTTTATTTGCTGGAGGGGTAGTTCCTTCATCAGCAAACACCACTCCTGTTAGTACGATAAGTGCTAGTAGAATTGCAAGTACCTTTTTCATATCTTATTCTCCCTTTAGGCTCTAAGCCTGCTTGTATACTTTTTTAGTTCCACTTTCGTGGATGCTATATGTACAATACTAGAACTCTGAACTTATGTCAACTGATTATGTCAAAAGTTGTGTTATTTTTTGTAATTATTTTAGATATTTTTGTAATTCGTTGCTGTGTAGTGTTTTAGCTTTGTCATACTTGTGACCTTTTTATGTCTTTTGTTTGACTTAGTGACTTTGTCACATGAGTTAGAGAGGTGCGTGTAGGACTTTTGCCCTATATCCACCTCTCTTGTGACAACTCTTTTACTCTTCTTCTACCAGGTATTCTGCTAATGTGTCAGCATATGATGCTAACACATCCCCTAGTTGTTGTGAGGGTCTAATGGTATTTCCTTTTCCAGCAAGGTGGACTATACCACTTACTGGTTGATCGGCTCCTCTCAATCCTAGTGGAATGTGGATCATGCTCATCATTTGAGCGTAGTGAACTAATGAATCGATAGTAAACGCACCTTCAGCGATGCTGTACGAACAACTTGTAAAACAGGCAAAGAGTGTTCCCTCTAAAGCACGCTCTTGAGCAAGTGAATATGTGCTATCCATAAAGGTCTTCATCTCCGCTGAGATATTACCAAAGGTAGTAGGACACCCTAAGATTACCATGTCACTTTTTAAGAGAGTCTCACTGCTAGCGATAGGGAGAGCTTGTATCTCTTCATAAAAATCGTTAGCTGTATCACTTTGGTTTGCCCAGATATGAAGATCGTTATCTTCTACACGGTATAACCGGGCATCGACTCCCCGCTCCTTAAGTAGGTCTTGAAACACTGTAGCAATAATATAACTGTTACCATTTACACTATGAACTATGATTGAACATCGGGCCATTTTCTCCCATCCTTTTTCTTTGATGTAGTATTCGTACTTCTATGTTAACACCAAGCATTATATCTTCCATCTCTTTGTGAGACAAATACGGGTGTTTTATATGCTTTTGTTAATAATTGTTCATTGAGAATTTCTTTTTTATCTCCATCGGCAATCACTTTCCCATCCTGTAGTACAATAACGCGCTGTATGGGGCTAATAATCTCGCTAATATCATGGGTAACTAAGATGAGTGTTTTACCATCTTGGGCAAATTGCTCTAATGAGTGACGATACGCCCTTTTAGCAGGGAGATCTAAATTAGAGACCGCCTCATCTAATAACATCACTTCAGGATCATGCACTGTTGCTCGAGCTAAAAGAGCTCTACGAGCCTCACCCGAAGAGAGGGTGTGCATCGACTTCTCTTTAAGATGGAGAATGTGCTGCTTCTCTAATGCAATAAGAGCCTTTTCTCTCATCTCATCAGTTACTTGGTGGTGGAAATCTAAGCCAATACTGCTAAAGAAGCCTGAAAGGACAATATGATAGACAGGATAGGTCGTCGTACACATATACTGAAGTGCTGCTGAGACGATGCCCATCTTCTTACGTAGTTCTAAGACACTCCATCTCTCTTTACCAAAAATGAGGCGTTTTGTCTGTGGTGTTTGTAAAGGGTGTACTTCTTGACTCATCACTTGAACAAGGGTCGATTTGCCCGCCCCGTTGGCTCCAATAATGGCAACGTGTTCATGAGTATCAATAGAGAGGGAAACATCATCTAAGATAGGTCTAAGAGATCGACGAACTGTGATGTGCTGTAAATCAACGAATCTCATACCACACAAGCATACGAACCAGAGCTTCTTATTTCAAGCATCTTACATTACGCAAAAGCTGTTTTAGTGGTACTTTCGTTATAAGCTTCGATTCTTTTTTTCAAGTCGGTTAAATTCACCAATACCAAAGCTACTGCTAAATCGGTTTGACCATGCTCTAAGGCTTCAGCAATGTATTGGTATTCACTAACCTTTTTCTCATACTCTTCTATACTCATGGTAGTAAAAGAGAGAGACTCATCTAATAGTGGAGAGAGGTTTTCGTAAATGGCATCTAAAATAATATTGTCATTCGATTTTACTAAGACTTTATGGTACTGACTCTCATGGGCCCTAAATTGTTCAATACTTCGAAGATCCTTTTGCCCAATTCCTACTAAGCACCCCTCCATCTGATCAGAGTAATGACACAGTTGTTCAACAATCTCTTTTCTTTTGGGGTTACGAGAAAAGTCTCGAGCGGCGGAGACTTCAACTGAAGTTCGAACCTGCACTAAATCGAGAAGCAATTTAATATCATTTGAACTACTACGGATAATACTGTTTGTGAGGGAGTCGACAAATTGATCTAAGCTATTACTTTTTACGGTAGCTCGACGACCTTGACTCACACTGAGCAATCCTTTCGCTTCGAGTTGCTTAAAGGCTTCTCGGATTGATCTACTACTAGCACCAAACTTTTGAGCTAACTCCCCTTGAGATGGGAGCATATCACCAGTGTTGAGCTGTTTTGTGAGAATAAGATCTTCTAAATAGTGGGCAATGCGTGCCGACTTTGTACGTCCGGGTAAACTTTGTTGGTCAACGTGTAAGGTGGGATCCACCGTGGGCCTCCTAATTCATATCTTATAAGGAAGAGTTCCTTTGACATAAGATATGGCAACTTCTAACACAACATATACTACAATAAAGTCGAAAAGAAGGCAAGAGGTAGAAAAACACCACCTGTAGTGTCACAAGTGGTGTTGGATATGACATCTCTTTACGAGTGTTACACTTCTTCGAGTTTCCCTCTAATAGCGGTCAAATGAACAAGTGTTAATGCAACGGCTAAGTCAGTTTGTCCATTTTCAAGAGCTTCAACGAGATAGCGGTGCTCTTTCGTACTTTTCTCTAATTCAGTGAATGTACTCTCGATTTGGTCCATGCTCTGATATAAAAGAGGTGAAAGGTTTTCGTAAATGGCACTTAAGATGACGTTGTCGTTTGAATCGATCAACGTTTTATGAAAATTAAAGTCGTGACTATTCCACTGAATAAATGCATCACGCTCTCCAAGTTCAATTCGTGGAAGTAGTGCCTCCATCTTAGTAGTGAGGTTATCCAATGATTTGACCAACAAGTGGCGATGGTCACTTCGAGAGAGCTCTCTTGAGGCAGATACTTCAACAGTTGTTCTTACCTGCATGAGATCTAACAGAAGTTTCTTATCGGCAGTGTGTTTGCTAATCAAGGTCGAAGAGAGGGAGGCTACAAACTGATCAAGGCTATTTGATTTAACAACAGCTCTCTTTCCTTGACTAATTTCCACAAGACCTTTTGCCTCTAGTTGCTTAAACGCTTCACGGATAGATCGACTACTAGCTTTAAAGTCGGTTGCTAAATCGGCTTGCGAAGGAAGAGGTTCTCCTGCTTCATATTCATTATTAAGAATCATCTCTTCAATTTTGCGAGCGATTTGAGCAGACTTTGTTTCGGTACTAAAAGATGTAATCATAAGCTTATGATCTCCTACACATTAATTATGTCATAATTCACAATAAAAAGATATATCTAGGACAATCGTCCTATGCATACATAATCATTTGTCATAAGAAGAACAATTCCACTTTTTGGAGAGATAAGAGAATATCTATTTACCTTAACTCTCTCCTTACTTTAGGTAACTCTACATAGAGTAACACCTTATCCTATTTAGACTTTACAGGTGTTTAGGCTTATTTTTCTCCTCCTTCTCACCTTTTTGGAGATGATGAAACTATTGACACAAGTAGACCCTTTTGTTATCTTCACAATATGAATAGAAAGTCTAAGAGTAACATTGTTTCTCATTTTACATATAAGATTCTACTCATTTATTTGTTCTTATTAGTTGGAATTTCCTCTTTTAGTCTCTTTGGAGCGACCTCTTTGGACACAAAGTCGATCTTCCTTAACACATCTGTCGAAGCTGCAAGTGAGTTTTATTTAACTGATTTGAATAACGCTCCATTAGGAAATAATGTCTCTGTCGCACTGGGACAAACATATAGTAATATTCGATACCACTTCTCTTACTCTGGATCAAACCAAATCAAAGTAACTATCTCAAGCTCCAATTATGGTAGTAACAGTATGAGAATGAAGCACGATGGGGCTAATCTTTATATCCCTTATACCATGCGCTTTGACTACAATGGTCAAGCAAGTGGAGGAATGTCTAATGTGACCCATGGGATGGCAAAGGACCTCTCTAAAGTAAGTGGTTCATATGCCGATGTGTATGGGAACATTGAGATTATACCAACTGCCGGAAGTTATATTTCAGGCAGTTATTCTGATACTATTACTATTAATATTACTGGTTTGTAACTCTTTGTAAGACCTCTTCAACACTCCCTGTAAAGACTCCAGGACTCTCCATTTTTATGCTACACAAAGCTGCAGCATATGCGACAGACTCTTCAATAGAGTGGTTTTGCCTCCACGCCATATATGCAGCAAAGGTGGTATCTCCTCTACCGGTACGTCCACTGTTGTTGGTATTAGTATAAGGAGCAGTATAGATAGTGTTATTACTACAGATCATCACTTCACTGTTATGTGTTAACATCACCTCTTGAGCACCCCACGAGTTAAGAACCTGTGCAGACTCTTTTCGATCTTCAATGCCAGTGAGAATAAAGGCTTCAGCAGCATCTACTTTAAAATAGGTCAACAAAGGGAGTAACTCTTTTTTCCTTGGCCAAT
This sequence comes from Sphaerochaetaceae bacterium, assembly GCA_041655255.1. Taxonomy (GTDB): domain Bacteria; phylum Spirochaetota; class Spirochaetia; order Sphaerochaetales; family Sphaerochaetaceae; genus JBBAFS01. Next base: position 27,692 of record JBBAFS010000008.1, on the reverse strand, counting down.
CTTTAAACACCAGGTTGTTATCTTCATCGAGGCATCGTAAGACCCCTTGAGAGTCCATTCCTACTAATCCTCTTTCACTCAGAGGTGTAATGAGGGTATCTGGAATCTCTCCCCCAAAGAGTCCAGCAAGGTGGTACACCGTTGCATCGGTATGAATATCTTCTAGTGTAAAAGGATCTGCTTGCGATAACAGTGTTACTTCACGCTTCTCTTTATCGGCAGTGAAGTATCTGTTTTGAATAGCAGTACTTTGTTTGGAGGGGAGCACATCCCATGTAATTGAGGGATGTGCTACCTCTTTAATAAGAGGGATATCTTGTTTGTTTAACTTGGTGATTACTTGAACACGTGCTCCACTAGCAGCTGCGCTAGCTGAAGAGTACACTACAGCCCCGCCTAAAAGGCGGCGCTCTAGGTTCGTATGATCAATAAGAATATCTTTAGAGATATGACCTATCATCACGATGTCGTATTTCATACTTAACTTTCCATCGGAAGCACGTGAAGGCTTCTGCTTTTAAATGTTAATCCAACTTGTTGCCCATGATCGAAGATGACGTGGTCTTGTGGATCTGCTAGCTCAATTTGGAGAGTTGTCGAATCTTCAAGTTCAACTTCATAGAGCATTTGAGAACCGAAGTAGACACTGTTTGTCACAACTCCACGAACAAGATCCTCTTTGACTTCACTTAAGATAATCGATTCGGGTCGAACAACTAATAGTGCTTCATCCCCTTTGACTACCCTTTCGTCCCACACGGGAGCGGTGATGGTCTTTCCTGCATAAGAGAGAGTTAGCTCCTCTTTTGTTACCTTTTCAACGTTCACTGTTAAAAAGTTGGCCTTTCCAATAAAGCCGGCAACAAATCTATTAGCAGGATGGCTATAAATTTCAGAAGGTGTTCCAATTTGTTGGATGAGTCCTTGATCCATAATAACAACGTAGTCACTGAGTGTCATAGCCTCTTCTTGGTCGTGAGTAACATAGACACTGGTAATGCCGACTCGTTGTTGCAATTTACGAATCTCTAAGCGGGTAGAGACTCTTAATTTTGCATCGAGGTTCGAAAGTGGTTCGTCAAATAACAATACTTTAGGTTCCATCACAAGAGCTCGAGCCAAACTCACACGCTGTTGCTGTCCTCCAGAGAGTTGTCGTGGTTGACGATCTCCTAGTCCCTCTAAGCCGATAAGACCCATAATGGTGTCGACTTTCTCTTTAATGACATCGGTAGGCTCTTTACGAATTCTCAAGCCATAGGAGATATTCTCAAAGACCGTCATATGGGGAAATAGTGCGTAGTTTTGAAACACCATCGCTGTGGGTCTTTTGTTTGGAGGCATGGTATTCACGTTCGCTCCATCGATAAGGACATCTCCGCTTGAGGGGGTGTGAAACCCCGCTATCATTCTCAGTGTTGTGGTCTTTCCACATCCTGATGGTCCAAGTAAGGTGACCAAATCTCCTTCATTGACTTGTAAGTCGATATTATCTACGGCAATAACCTGATCTGCCCCATTACCAAATATTTTTGTTAAATTCTTTAATTCTAAATATGCTTTTTTCATCGTGGTTCCCTTATTCAATGAGTATGGTTTGCATTCCCTTACCGAGACGGTCGGTAATTAATTTAATGACTCCCATTGCAATTAAGACAATGGCAATCAACAACAGGCTCATAGCTGCAGCTTGAGCATACCTACTGTTATCAACAAAGCCTAGGATTGCTACAGTAATGAAGTTCCATCTTCCGCTGACGACAAAGATAATGGCGCTAATAGAGGTCATTGATTTAACAAAACAGTTCACCAATCCAGCGAAGAAGGCGGGAGTGATCATCGGTAGTGTTATTTTTCTAAACGTCATTGAGCTATCTGCTCCAAGGTCGATTGAAGCCTCCTCAATAGAGGGGTCGATTTGCTCTAAGGCAGCTATCCCGTTTCGAATCCCAACTGGTATTCGCCTAAAGATTAACAGTGCCATAATAATGACACTGGTCCCTGTAAGGGTCACAGGCATAAGAAATGACGGGGTGTTAAAAGCGAGAATGTATCCAATACCGACGACAGTTCCAGGAACTGCAAAGGTGAGCATACTAGAGAACTCCATCGCATTTTTCCCGAAAAATTGTTTTCTACTAATAAGGTAGGCAATAAACATACTAAGAATTCCAGTGATTGGAGTAACAATAGCAGAGAGATACAGCGAATCGAGAATATAGTTTTTACCCACGCGCCACATCGTTGTGTAGTTTTTAAGCGTAAGGGTCGAATCGACTCCCCAAATGGTTTGAAATGAGCCCCAAACGACCATTCCATAGAATGCGATAACAACAATTGCAAAGAAGATACACAGAGCATATACAGGATATTTAATGTACCATTCAAGGTTTTTAATCGTTGCCGAAGTAGGTTTACCTGTCACAGTTACATATGATTTTTTTGCAAGAATATGTTTTTGTAAATAGAAAGCAACTACTGTTGGAATTAACAGTAAGATTGCTAATGTTGAACCTCGAGCGAGGTCAAACATACCGGTAATCTGTAAGTAGGCTTGAACCGACAAGACGGTGAAATCACCACTTAAGATCATCGGGTTTCCAAAATCTGCTAACGATTGGATAAATACCAACAGCCATGCGCTGACGATACCAGGGGTGGCTAACGGTAATAAGATCGTTGTAAACACTTTTATTCGTGAAGCCCCACAATCCATTGCTGCCTCTTCTAGTGCAGGGTCAATAGCTTGTAACACTCCAATAAGTGTTAAAAATGCCATAGGGGCATAAGCGACAACTTCAACAATGGTGAGACCTTTTAGTCCATAGATGTTTCCAAGGACACCACTGAAAATTCCTGCTCTTCCAAAAAGTAAGATACAGGCTAAAGCCACCACAAATGGGGGACTTACTATGGGGAAAGTTGCAATCAGCCTAAAAAGACCTTTTGCTTTCATGGGGGTTCTGGTCACACCATAGGCAAATACAAACCCAATAAAGGTTGCTATGGTTGCCACAAGAACTCCTAGGATAATAGAGTTAAACAACGGCCGAATATAATACGACTGTTTTAAGACATCTGCATAGTTTTTAAGACTTAGCTTCCCATCATAGAAGAAGCTCATCTTAACAACTTGGAAGATCGGATAAATGACAAATAAAATCAACAAATAGAAAATGACAATAATCGAAATAAGCAAAAAGGGTTCTTTTGCCAACTTTTTAAGATCATTTATTCGTTGAGTACGGGTGGTCGAATACTTACTCATTACTAACCTCTTTAGAAAAAGTGCAACCTCACCAAAGCGATGAGATTGCACTTCATTATGCGAACGACATCAGTTATTTACCGATTCGATCTCTCCACTTCTCAACATACTCGTTTTTGGCAAGTCCCATTGCAAGTGCGTCATAATCAATTAATGTGATATCACTTAATTTAATAGCACCCTCTGCAACTGTGGCTTTGGGGTTCACAGGAAGTCTTGAATATTTCATAAAGAGGTTCTGTGCTTCTACACTGTATGCCCAGTCAACAAAGATTTGAGCTTCAGTGACTTGTTTTGCACCTTTCACTAATGAAATACCACCAACTTCATAGCCGGTACCGTCTTTGGGGAAGCTCATCACTAATGGATAGCCTTCGTTGATTCCTTTTGCGACGATATCGTGAGAGAAAGCGATTCCAACAGCACACTCACCTAAGCCGGCACGTGCAATACAACCAGTTCCGCTTGCGGTGTATTGGTGCATGTTTTTATCAAACTCTTGCCACCAATCTAATGCTTTGTCCATTCCTTTCATTTGGACGATGGTTGCCCATGCGGTGTAACCAGTTCCACTTGTGTAGGGATAAGCCATCTCAATTTGTCCACGATAGACAGGATTAAGAAGGTCGTCCCAACTTTGTGGGGGTTCTAAGTTGTGTTGTTTCAAGAAGTTTGTGTTTGTGACAAATCCAATAGCTCCTGTGTAAAAACCGTTCCAGCTGTAATCATCAGCGTGGAAAGCAGGATCTAATTCAAAGTCAATATTTGGTTTGTAAGGAAGAAGAAGATCTTTACTCATCGCGTTAATATGGTCAGTGTTTGATCCACCATACCAAATGCTCACTTGAGGATTTGATTTTTCAGCTTCTAAGCGAGCTGCAACTTCTCCACTACTCATTCGAACGTAATCGACTTTAATTCCAGTCGATTTTTCGAAAGCTTCAATGTAGTACTGAGCCTCTTCTGTATCTAAGGCTGTGTACATTTTAAGTGTTTGGTACTTAGGACCTTCTTTTGCCCCTTGAGCAACTAAGGGGGTGATGAGAACAAAGATTGCTAAAAGGACTAACAATACTTTTTTCATACCTCTTCCTCCTGGATTTGTAGGTTTTGTTTTCGTGTTGAAAACGTTTCCATAAAATAATCGCATTGATTATCTTACCTGTCAATAAAAAGTTTGGCGTAGTTGTGAGTAGTTTATAATGTAAGAGCCTTTATTCCACATCCTCCCATGTGGCTACCATTGATCGCACCAAAGAAGAGAATGCGTTTTTTACCCGCTTTCCTGTCTCTAACACCTCTTCGTGATCAAGTGGTTCGCCTATAATTCCCGCTGCCATATTTGTAAGACAGCTGATTCCCAACACTTCCATTCCGCTGTGGCGTGCTGCAATAACTTCGGGGACAGTCGACATGCCAACAGCATCAGCACCGAGTAATCGGGCTAATCTGATTTCGGCTGGAGTCTCATATGAGGGGCCCGTAAAAAGTTGATATACCCCTTCACGTAAGGTGATATACATCCTTTTTGCCTCTCGTTTAGCAATAGTTCGTAGGCGTTGTGAGTAGGCCTCGCTCATATCAAAAAAGCGAGGTCCAATAGATTCATCGTTGTATCCACGCAGGGGATTGTCACTAGAGAGTTTAATGTGATCTTTAATCAACATGAGATCTCCCACTTTCCAATCACTGTTTACACACCCTGCAGCGTTCGTGACCATCAGGTTCTTTATTCCAAGAAGATGCATCACCTGTACAGGAAAGACAACATCTCGCATCGAGTATCCCTCATACAAGTGAATTCTCCCTTGCATTACTAAGACTCTTTTCCCACTGAGGACACCAGCGACTAAGCGCCCTTTATGTCCTGAGACTGAAGAGTCTGGGAAATGGGGTATTTCGTTATATGGGATACTAGTGGCATCTAGGAGTTCTTCGGCGAGATCACCAAGACCTGAGCCTAATATAATCCCCAAAAAGAGGGGTTCTTTTCCAATAATCTTTTGTATGAATGCACTTGATTCTTGTAGTTTCTCTAATCTGTTTGTCATAGAACTCCTCTTCACATGTTGTTCATTCCACACTCATTGTAGAACCCACATTGCTACCTGTCAAATTAAACATCATAAAAGAGGGATTTGATTAAAGTTCACCACCTTGCGGTTATCTTCTAAGACTCTACTCATGTAGTGTCGATCTAATTGTAGTGAAAATGTTAGTTCTACAAGAAGTGTTTCACTGATGATACTGTGTTCACTAAAGAGATACATTAATGCCCTTTCAGCGATATGTGATACTAACAATGAGTTCATACACACATCATCAGATTCATATCGTTCACTCATATGACGATACAGTTCACTCGTCTCTAAGGAGGTATGAAGAGCTTTTAACTCTTGATACAGAGGCTCAACTTCCCCACCCGAAGCCCTCTCTCCAAGGGGCTTGAGAGTAAAGTAGGTGTACTCCTTTGCAGGGAGGTGGTGATGTAGATCACAACGGGCACAGTAATTTGGATGAAGAGGGTCTTCTTTGATGGTATCTCCACCAACTATGACAAGGGGATCAAAGTACAAAGCGGGACACTTTTTGTGATTAACTGTGTAATAGCGATAGGTGTAAAACGCATCGTTAAGACAATCGGGGTGTTCACAATATGCTGTAAGAGGAATCACATCGGTGGCAATATCGATCATAAGGCGAGAAGTAACATTAAACATCTCTTTTCTAAAATTTAACACTAAGGTTGGAAAGATGAACTGCACCCCTCTTTGAGTTGCAAGATTGTGGGCTACATATGCTAATCGTTCATCAAAGAACGAACTCTCATCGATAATAAATGTTCCAACTGTTGGGTGCGTTTTTAATATCTCTTCTAAATCGTATGAGTCTTTAATGTGGGCAATATGATCTCCACATGAGATGTAACCTCCTCGGTAAGCTAAAGCATCAGAGGGGTAATCGACAAAGCGTTGAGTATCGACTACAGATCGGATGAAAAAGATCTCTCTACGATCCACAACTCCACTTGTTGTAAGATGTTGTACTGCCTCACCTTTTTGTTGAGCAATAAGAGCATCACGCCAAATACGGGCAGCGAACTCAGTTTTCCCAGATCCCATAGGACCGATAAGTAAGACTATTCTCCCTTTTTGGGTAAAATCGAAGTGGGAGTAACTGGGATGAACAGCTAATGAGGGAAAGCCCAAGCTTTTAAGAAAGTTATCTTCCCCTTTTACCTCTCTCATCACTTCTCTCCTTGTATAATGGCAATACCGCTACTTGTTCCAATGCGACTAGCACCAGCTTCAATCATCGCAATGGCAGTGGGATAATCACGAATGCCACCAGCAGCTTTTACTCCAGTGGCCTCCCCTACAATAAGGCGCATCAGCTTTACATCTTCAATAGTCGCCCCATGTGTAGAAAACCCAGTAGAGGTTTTTACATAATCGGCTCCCTCTTGTTTAGCAATACGACAAGCAATTCGCTTTTGTTCATCAGTGAGAAGCGCAGTTTCAATAATCACTTTTAAGATCGCTCCTTGAGTCGCTTCTCGTACTAAAAAGAGATCTCGATGTACTAATTCCACATTGTTATCTAACAAAGCTCCTATCTGTATCACCATATCGATCTCAGTAGCCCCATCCTCAATAAGGCTTCTAGCTTCATATGCTTTTACTTCACTTGTTGTTGCTCCTAAAGGAAAGCCAACAACACTACACACCTTCACATCACTTCCTTGTAATAAGGAGGCAGCTGTTTCTACCCACGTGGGATTTATACACACTGAGGCAAAGTGGTACTCTTTTGCCTCAGAGCACAATGTTATGATGTGATCTTTAGTTGTATTAGCAGCTAAAGCGGTATGATCTATATAACGGGCAATTGAATCTCTTGGCATCTGTTTCTCATCCTTGATTTTTCCGCTAGAGAGCGGTACTGTTTCTCTCATGATATTAACATTTATTGCAGATAACTACATCTGGGTTTTACTCGCTATTTTATTGGTAAACCTTTTTCAAAGAAGGTATGTTCCCCGCTCCTTACACAAAAGGATGGCATCATTAATCTTAGCTATCTTAGCTATGGTGTTTCAGATTTTAATTACCCTCATTATTACAAGAGGCCTATCTCACTCATTAGCCTTTGTTGCCCTAATCGTGGTAGTTGCTGCAGCTTTCCCTTTTCGTCGAAAGCTCCTTATTTTTAGAAGAACATGCCCATCATGTTCTGCTCCACTTGATTGGAAAACGATTCTCTATTTTGATGACAATCTGTGTCCCACATGCTGGGATGAACTTCACCCATCAGAAGATGTAGAACATGCACAACAAGAGCCGGTAGTAGAACCCCACAATGCTCAAAGTGTCGATGAGATCGATTGGGATGAGTGGGAACCAACTGAGAAAGCTGTATTGTTATATCTTTTTGAGGGGGATCAGGTTCTCCTTATTGAGAAGAAGACCGGTTTTGGGAAAGGAAAAACAACGGCCCCAGGTGGTCATATCGAAGAGGGGGAGACTGCCTCGGAAGCTGCTATTCGAGAGATGAAAGAAGAGACCCACATCAGTGTCGATGAGGTTCTCTACAAAGGTCAATTAGAGTTTCAATTCACCGATGGGCTGGCTATGCGCGGATATGTCTTTTTTGCCTACTCGTACAGTGGAACACCAACAGAGACTGTTGAAGCACGCCCCTTTTGGGCCCCAGTTGACAATCTCCCATACGATGAGATGTGGGAAGACGATCGCAACTGGCTCCCTATTGCCCTTTCGGGCAAAGAGTTCAAAGCTCGCTTCATCTTCGATGGAGATGATATGCTCAGTAGTGATATTAAAGAGATTGATCCGGCGACCTCATCATGAATATCGCTTTAGGGAGTTGGGCTTTAGTAGAGGGCTTTGATCACAAACAAACACGAAAAGACTCTTTGCAAACTCTCCATTATGCCTTAAAGCGAAACATTCGCCACTTTGATACTGCTCAAGGTTATAGTAATGGTAAAAGCGAACAACTCATTGGCCATCAAATGCGCCGTTTTCGCTTTACTATCCCACCTAAAGAGCTCACGATTGCAACAAAAATCTTCTTACCTCACTCTCCTCAAAAGATTCGCCCCCTTGTAGAGACATCATTACGACGCTTACTTCTCTCTTACATCGATATTCTTTATATCCATTGGCCCGACTCATCAAAAGAGATTGCCCCTTATATAGAGCAACTTACGCTTTTACAGCAACAAGGTCTTATTAGGCATCTTGGAGTGAGTAACTTCCCCTCTCAGATGGTACAAGAGGTGCTAGATCTCACACGCATCGATTATATTCAACTTCCTGTATCACTGCTTTGGAGAAGATCACTCACACATCTTCTTCCCCTTGCTCAAAAGCACTCTATACAGTTAGTTGCCTACTCACCTTTAATGATGGGATTATTAGGTGGCAAATATCGTAGAAAAGAAGATCTCGCCTCGGGCGATATTCGTCGCTCTTTATTTCCATTTAAAGGGGAGTATATTCAAGCTTATCATGCTCTTTTAGATCAGATAGAAGACATTGCCAACAAGAGTAACAAAAGTATGAGTGATGTTGCACTTCAATGGGTAGCATCTCAAAGCATTGATACTCTGTTATTAGGCTCACGAACTAAAGAGCAACTTCACTCTTCGTTACATGCTTTAGAGGGTTCACTTAATCTAAAAGAGATTACACTGTTGAACGAAGCTTCTTCTTTATTAGACGAACTCATTTCCCAAAGTGAAGACAACCCCTTTTTCCACCACTATTAGCATGGTATGCTTTACATATGAGAATCCCTTTGGCTATAGGTCAAGCAGAAATCATTGTTAAAAAATCTCGTTTCATCGCTATAGCAGAACCTGTTGAGAATGTACAAGAGATGAAACAACGTATTATCCAGATGCGCAATGAACACCCCCAAGCTGCCCATGTGGTCCATGCAGCTATTTTTGGACGACAAGGTACTGAATTTAGTTACAGTGATGATCATGAGCCTAAAAACACAGCAGGTCGACCAATGCTTGAAGTGCTCAAAGGAAGTCAGCTAACAAACATCTTAGTGATGGTCATTCGCTACTTTGGAGGGACACTTCTTGGCACTGGGGGGTTAGTAAAAGCCTATTCAGAAGCTACTAAGGCAGTATTAGAACACCTACCAAGTGAAGAACTCATCGATCGAGTCACCTTCACAGCTGTTATCTCTTACGATATTTTTGAACAAACTAAACTCCTTATTGAAGAGTATCAAGGCTCTTCAAAAGAGGAGTTTGCTGAAGATATCACCTTAGAAATTACCCTTCCTGTCGTTCATCAAGATGCTCTAATGCGTGAGATGACTAATATTTCCCACGGAAATGTTGTTTTTCATTCTACAGAGAGTTGATCAATTTCTTTGATAACATGTATAGCGATCTCTAAAGAGATTTCGACTGCCTCGGGCTCAATGGCATCGGGTGTGTCTTGTGGAGTATGGTAGACACTACTACGAGAAGAGTTATCCCATGGCATAGCCATTAATGTGGTTGCCTCAATTCCTACTTTTGCTGCCTCTGCGGCATCAGTTCCCCCAGTGAGCATTGCAATAGGCTTACTTACTGCATCATACCCTAAGGTGTGAGCAATACGAGTACATCTTTGGGCCATACTCTCAGAGAGTTTAACACTTCCATTAATATCAGAAGTGAGAAAGAAAATCTCTTTTGCTTCATACGGGCAATCGATGTTGAAGTTATATACTTTCCCCATCAGAAGGCTCTCATTGTGTTTATGACGTTTGAAAAAAGCTCGTGCTCCTCGTAGGCCCGACTCTTCACTATCATAGCTTGCTGCAATAATACGAGTATGTTGTAACTCTTTTGAATCGGAAAAATAGCGAGCTACTTCAACAGCAATAGCCGATGCAATTAAGTTATCTCCTGCCCCAGGGGTCCCCTCCTTTGAGGCAAAACTCCACAACTTCACAATCCAAGGGAGAGTGAGTGTTAGTGGAACAAGGACTATCATAAAAGGCCAACTAACTACTGAGCCTAAAGAGAAAGGGACAAAGATACTTTGTATGATACTCACCGCTGTTAGTGCAAACACACTTCCTAATCCGATATAGATTCGTTGTGAATAGAGGTGTGGTTTATCGACAAAGAAATTAAAGATTTTTGCACTATCGTGATGCCCACTCACAATCACAGTAGATTTCACTTCTTTTACTGGATCTAACACCCCATACACATTCACCCCCTCTTTTTTAGGAAAAAGAGGATCAATGATCTCTTTGTAGAAAATAAACTCTAATATAAGAAGAGCAACACTAAAGAGCATCAATACCAATGCTACAGGTGCCATAGAGAGCCACAGCAATACTAAAGCAATGGGATAGATCACCACTAATATCTTTATCCACCCTAAAAAAGCATCAGGGTGAACACTAAAGACTTCACTGTGTGAAGAGTCACACACCTGTGCAAACTCTTTTGTAAGTTCATGTGCTACGTTTTTACACGCATCGCTTCCTGTGAGTCGAGGCCCATACGTCTCAATGAGACGGTTAATCAAAGAGAATGCCCTTTTGCGTAACTCCTTCACCTTGAGTTGTTCCATATCACCCTCCCTTACTCCTAAAGAATGCTATAGAATTGTTATACCTTCTATGGAGAGAAAGTCAATGAAGATCTATTGTTCTGCGAATCCAATACCTTTTCCCCTCCTTCCTTTGGTTGTGGTATAGTGGGGTTCTATGAAGACAATCACCACTGAAAGACTTATTCTTCGCCCCTTTAACGAGAAAGATATTCCTGCTTTATATCTGTTCATGAAAGACAAAGCGACCAATACTTATTTGCCGTGGTTTCCACTTAACAGTGTCCAAGAAGCAAAAACTTATTACCAGCGGATCTCTACCGATGAGAATAATGTCCGCTTTGCCATCTGCTTACAAGAAGATAACATCCCCATTGGGTATGTGAAAATCTCTTGCCAAGAGGCTCACGACTTTGGATATGCACTACGTAGCGAGTTTTGGAATCGTGGTATTGCCACTGAAGCGTGCACTTCTGCAATTAAGTATGCTCAAAGCTTAGATCTCCCTTTTATCACAGCCACATATGATCGAAACAATAGTGCCAGTGGACATGTCATCAGAAAACTTGGGATGAAGTATGCCTATTCATATGAGACTTTGTGGCAACCAAAAAACAAAGTGGTTACCTTTAGGTTGTATCAGCTCAATTTTACGACACCTTCGGAGTATATCTACCAAGGATATTGGGACAAAGCAACTGTTCGATATATTGAAGAGGGGTTATAACTTCTCACCATCGGTTTACTTGACAAAGGATAGGGTGCTTATTATAGTGTGAAAGCTGATTGGAGAGATGTCCGAGTGGTTGAAGGAGGCGGTCTTGAAAACCGTTGAGGCGCGAGTCTCCGGGGGTTCGAATCCCTCTCTCTCCGCTAGTTTTGTCTCCGATCAGGACAATACCTATCGGAAAACTTTGGAGAGATGCGAGAGCGGTTGAATCGGGCTCCCTGCTAAGGAGTTGTATCGGGAACGGTACCGAGGGTTCGAATCCCTCTCTCTCCGTTTTTTTTTCGTTTTTTGACAGAGACGTGACAAAACTTGTAGCCATAGCTCAGCTGGATAGAGCACCAGATTGCGGATCTGGCGGTCGGAGGTTCGAATCCTCTTGGCTACGTACTTAGAACGCCGGGAGAGATGTCCGAGTGGTCGAAGGAGACGGATTCGAAATCCGTTGTACCATCCGTGGTACCGAGGGTTCGAATCCCTCTCTCTCCGCTACACGAGATATCAACAAACCTGGAGAGATGTCCGAGTGGTCGAAGGTGCACCCTTGGAAAGGGTGTGGGCTCTAACCGGCCCCGAGGGTTCGAATCCCTCTCTCTCCGAAACTTCCCCCTCAGCAATGGTGGTAGATTCTGTACTATCATACGTCGCCTAACCCCGTCAGGACCGGAAGGTAGCAGCGGTAAGCGATTGTGTGATGAGATGCAGGTGATGTATCGCCGCTGAGGGGGTTTTTCACTTCACCTGTGCGTGCTATAGTCTCTCTTAGGAGTCTCTATATGGCATACGAAGTAACTGCAAATCGCAAGCGCCCCCAATCATTCGATTCTCTAATTGGTCAGCAGTTTGTCGTCTCTACCATTAAAAATTCATTAGAACAAAAACGCTTTGCCCATGCATATCTCTTTAGTGGACCACGAGGAGTTGGAAAAACTTCTTCAGCCCGTATCTTAGCTAAAGCTCTTAACTGTGATAGTGGTCCTACTCCATATCCGTGTGGAGAGTGTTCACACTGTATTGAGATCACAAAAGGGACAAGCCCTGATGTCATTGAAATCGACGGAGCAAGTAACACAAGTGTCAATGACATGAGGGCTATAAAAGATGAGGTGCTGTTTCCTCCTCAAGCAGGGAGATACAAAATCTACATCATCGATGAAGTACACATGCTCTCAACAAGTGCTTTTAACGCTTTATTAAAGACAATTGAAGAGCCACCTCCTTATGTGATGTTCATTTTTGCAACAACAGAACCACAAAAGGTCCCCGCAACAATTCGTTCTCGCTGTCAACAATTTCATTTCCAACTGATTCCTTTAAACACAATAAAAGAGGAGTTAGCAGCAACAGCACAAGAGATGAACATCAAAGCCGAAGAAGAGGCCCTTTTTTGGATTGCTAAAGAGGCTACCGGTTCAATGCGTGATGCATATACTTTGTTTGACCAAGTCGCCTCCTTTAGTAGTGATGGTATTACGATGGCCAACATCGAAGAGAAACTGGGTCTTGCCGGAATTGATAAAATTACAGCCCTTATTGAGCCATTAGCACAAGAGAAACCAGAAGAGGCCATTGCCCATTTAGAAGCGCTCTTAGATACCGGTGTTTCCGTTGAACAACTCATTAAAGATCTCGCTCATTATATGAGAACTCTGTTGTTATTAAGACGAGGGGTCACTAATGAAAATGTATTGGCTATTCAGGTAAATCAAATTCCCTCATCACTTGTTACCGCGTATAGCGAAGAACAATTAGAGGCAGCTTTAGATCTCTTTTTAGATCTCTATCGCCAGGTTCGTTACTCTTTGGCTCCTCGCTATGAATTAGAGTTAGCAGTAAGTCGCTTAGCTTCACTACACCACATGACATCTAATGTACAACTGGTGAAAAAAATCGAAGCTCTTCAAGATAATTTAGCTCGGGGAGATGCTCCTATTCAAAGAGTTACTCCTCCTGTAAGGAAGACTTCGGAGCCAAAACAAGAAGCGCGCACACCCGCTCCTGCTCCTGTTGAGGTAAAAAAAGAGGAACCTAAAAAAGAGTTAGTCCCTTTAACTAAAGAGTTATTAATAGAGCTTGCTCAACAACTAGCACATAATCGTGATTCGTTGGGTTTAGTACTCACTCAACTTATTTCGTGTGAAGTCTCTGCCGATGAAGCTATTCTTACATTCCCAACGCAATACGTTGTTGATAGTGCTCAACGACATGTGAAACAACTAAGATCACTCATTCTCACACACACTGGCTTTGATCATAAGTTAACCATGGTAAGTCTTCCACCTGAGCCTAAGAAAGAGGCTCCAAAAGAGGACTCCCTAGCACATAATATTGCCACCTTGTTTCGTGGAGACGTCATCAGTTAAATAGTGGAGGAATTATGAATCCTTTTGATTTAGTAAAACACATGAAAAATATACAATCTCAGATGAGTGAGATGCAATCTAAGTTAGATACCATTCGAGCAACTGGCTCATCTGGTGGAGATATGGTGAGTGTCACTCTCAATGGGAAAATGGAAGTCATTTCACTCTCAATTAGTGAAGAGATTGTTGACCCTCAGGATGTTTCAACATTAGAGGTACTCGTTGCTTCTGCTTTTAATGCTGCTGTAGAGCAGATTCAGGAAGTCTTAAAAAAAGAAGCTCTCTCTTTAGGCGGTGCAATGCAATGAGCTCTTTAGAACAGTTGATTCAACAACTCTCTCGCCTACCTGGAATCGGACCTAAAAGTGCATCCCGTTTAGCGTACCACTTCATTAAAACTGATGGCTCTTATAATAAGCACTTAGCTTCTCTTATAGAGACGATTCAAGATCTTATCTCTCCTTGTTCAGTGTGTGGTAGTTACACAGAAACTGACCCATGTGAAGTGTGTAGTGATCTTAGTCGTGATCGCACCTTGATGTGTGTTGTTGAACAACCTCAAGATGTTATTACCATTAACGCTAGTGGAGCATACAACGGCTTGTTCCATGTGTTAGGTGGTGCACTCTCCCCTTTAGAGGGGATGGGGCCCGATAAACTCGATTTTAATCGCCTTGTTAAACGTATTGAAGAAGGCTCTTTTAAAGAAGTCATCATTGCTACTAACCCCACCGAGGAGGGAGATACAACTGCATTGTATCTTCGCCACTTACTCAGTTCAAAAGAGCTCACGATAACCCGCTTAGCAGCAGGTCTTCCTTTGGGTGGAGATTTAGAGTATGCAGACCGCCTCACGTTAGCTCGCTCGCTTCGGGGACGCATCGATTTTACACGTTAAAAGTTACGTTCCTTACGAATTGTCTCATACGCTTCACGAATAAGACGAAATTGCTCAGTAGCAAACAATGTGAATTCTTCAGGTAGACCTTTAGAGGCAATAGAGTCGGGGTGAAATTCAATACTTCGTTTCCGATATGCCTTTTTGATCTCTTCATTTGTAGCACTACTTGTTAGCCCCAACGTTGCATATGCTTTCGATGAAGAAGTCTTCACTCCTCCATAACGCTCTTTTATCGAGTGTAAAAGAGATTGAGAAATTCCAAAGATTGTTGCTGCTCGTGTTAAAAGAGCATCTTCAGCACTACTGATACGCCCATCTGCTAAAGCAACTCGTACAAGGATATCGATCATGGTCTCTACAAGTGGTTGTTGAGCGGAAAAGTTTTGGTAGAACTGCTGAGCATATTGTTCAAATGTCCCTTGAGAGCTTAATGACGCTAAAAAAACTTGCTGAGCAAAAGCTCCACTTTGACGATCGAGCTTCAAGTCATTGTAGATAAATGAATCGACAACTTTTCGCTCTTCTTCTAATAAGCGCCCATCAGCCATCGCCATTTTTCCAAGCATTGAAAAAAGAGCTACAAAGTAGAGAGCTTCAGATTGTTCACTTTGAGAGAGGGGTTGTTCACTTATAGGACGGGTATATTCTTTAGCCCGATCAAATAGGTTGCCAAAAGCAATTCCTGCCACCATTCCCAGTGGACCGCCTAAAGCAAAGCCCACTGTTCCACCAATTATTTTTCCTATTACGCCCATAGTGTTTATAGTTTATCGATAAGCATCGAACATTTACCCGAAGGAATCGGGAGTGTTTTCTTTTTCTTTTCAGCAAGAAGTTCAACTGTGAAGTAGTAGAGTTTCTCACTTTCGAGGCGGATTTCCCATCCTCGAGCCTGTTTATGACTTAAGATGGTAATCATATTTCTCTTTAAAGAGAGATCCTCAATTCCCATGGCTTCCAATGTGGTCATAGTCCAATCGACTGTTTTACGCGGTAATGAGATAACAAGGCCAATAATATCTTCAATCATGAGTGTGATGGTAATAAGGCCAACCATGGGAATAAAACGTTTTCTTGGAAAGCCAGCAATTTCATCAGTAATAGATGGCCCTTCATTCATTGGTTGGTATGCTTCCCATACGTCTCCTGGGGTATCACCTTCGGCGTGCAGTGTGTCCAAGATGAAATAGAGGTGTCTAATAGCACACTCACGGGCAAACTCAAATCGATTGTAATTCTCTAACCCTTTGACCACCATAAATGTATTAAAGGGGACTACCCCTCCTTTGTATCCATTTCCTTGTTCTGAGAAATCGGGGTCATCGACACTAATGGTTGGAAACGGGTTCTCTGTCCCAAATGAGTTTGGATCCGAAAGATGAGCAATAAACAAATCTCCTCGCTCATCGTTGGGAATCTCTGCTAACAAGGTCCAAAAAGCTCCAATGTGTTTACGTCGGATTTGATTCTCTTTTACATCAAGGTCGTAATAAAACCCATCTTCCGCATTCCACATCATCGAGTTGATTCGAGTTTTCAAAGAGAAGTAGAGGCGTTTGTATCTAAAACTTAACTCTTTATCATTGAGAATATCGCCTATGGCCGATAAATAAAGAGCGTTCACTGCAAGTTGTGCATTAAAGTCGACAGGGTAGTACATTGTCGAACGATCTATATTACCTAACTCACATGCACTTGCGGGAACTGAATATAATCCGTTTTCACGTAAGAACTCTTGTTTGAGCCACTCAAAGTGTCCCTCTAAAATAGGGACAATCTCTTTAAGTCTCTTTTTATTTCCAATCTTATGGTAAAATCCGTGTTCAATGTAGGCGAAAATAGGGGGAGAAACCCCTTCGGGGTTCCCTTCTGGAGCTACAAATGAACCATCTTCGATTGAGTAGTCACTTCGAATAGCTCCCGACTCCTCTTGTTTACTATACAAGTAGTCGATCATTGGGAAGGGAGAGTAGTTTTGATTGCTGTAGACTAAAAATAGAGCCGACATACAACTATGGGTTTGGTTAAACGTTTTCTGACCAGGATAGCTTACATAGCTACCTACAAATCCGTTCTCTTTGGTTCCTTGAGTCCACGCTTCATCTATCCAAACCCAAGTTCTGTCATACATATCGACAAAATCTTGGTCATAAAAATGTACCGACGGTACTAAATCTTTAATCAACACCCGCTCCTCATAAGCTCACTAGGGAAAAAATACACATTCACGCAATGTAAACAATACTACGACAACCTTCATTAGTCAAATAATGACGACTATTTTCTTATAATTTTGAGTTCTCTTGAAAACAGAGTCACCTTAATTGAGGAGCACCCTAAGGAGACTCCCTCTCCATCTGCATGGCAAATAAGGCGATCTTGGTCTGTCGTAATGGTTACTTCTTTTGACCGCGTCATGGAAAATGCTTCAGTTTTTAATTGAGTTCCAATTAGGAATTTAGAAGCATGCCATAAAATATTCAAACTATTAAGGCCTTTTTTAGCATACACGATATCGAGTTTTCCATCATCAATTTCGGCATACGGCCCCATTAAAAAGGCAGACCCCATTCGTCGTCCATTGCACAAAGAGATTTGTTGTGTCTCAAACTGCAATGTCTCATCATCTGTTGTTATAGTTACAGGTATCGCCTTGGGGTAGTTCATCATTACTTTGATTAACCCCAAAAAATAACTCGCCATACCACTTACCCGCTTAAACGATGTTGCAGCATAATTCACCATCGGTTCAAAGCCAATACCTACTCCGTTGATAAAACAACGTCCTTCGGGAAAGTCTCCACCAAACAGCTCCCCATAATCGGTGAATTGAGGTTCACTGTGCAAAATTAGATCACATGCTTTTTTAATATTCTTAGGTATTTTCGCAATGTAGGCAAAGTCGTTTCCCCTTCCTACCGGAAGTATTCCAATGGCAGGGGCATCAGAGGTATTAAGTTTTAACTCTCGAATTGCTCGGACAACTCCATCAACTACTTCATTCACAGTCCCATCACCACCAGCAGCAACAATGATCTTGTACCCTGTATGGACAGCCTTTTTTGCGATTGTAATCGCATCGGTCCCATTTTGGGTAATGGCAATATCAAATGTGGCCCCTTGTGAAGTAAAATACTCTTCAATCTCTTCTTTGTGTGAGAGCGCTTTCCCTTTTGCTGCAAGAGGGTTAAATATAATAAGCATGGGGGTTTGGGCCATGAAAACTTCCTTTTTGTAAGGTAATTATACTAACAAAAGATGCTACTCTATTTTTGCAAAATTTACAAATGGAAAACCGATACTCTTCGCTTATTTCCTCATTTGAATGGTGGAAACTCTCTCACAAGATCAAAAAAGATAATCAATAGTGACGATTGAACTTATTTTGACCACATTAGAGTAATCTTGGCAGTACATGTCAACTCTGTTTTCAGTGTTGACACTAATAACTCTACCGTTCAAGATAGGCTTGCTTCATTTCTACCATAGGAGCAGATTCATGAGTGCACATGTGATTTCTCTCAAAGAGAGTCACTTTTATCGTAGACTCCTCTCTTTAGCTCTCCCCATTATGCTGCAAAACCTTCTTGCTAATGGGGTATCGTTTGTCGATACACTGATGATCTCCACCGTGGGAGAAGAGGCATTAGCCGCTGTTGGCCTTGCAAACCAAATGTTCTTTCTTATTATCCTCTTCTTTTTTGGAGTGAGTAGTGGTACTGCTATCTTTGTCTCTCAATATTGGGGATCTCAAGATCGTAAATCAATGCATTCAGTCATTGGCATTGCACTGGTCATCGCTTTAGTTGGAGCAGTTGTTAGTGCTTTTTTCTCATTTTATTACCCCGAATTATTAATGCATATTTTCACTCGTGATGCCGAGGTGGTGCAAAGAGGAAAAGAGTATTTAGTTGTTGTCGCTGTCAGTTATATATTTAGTGCGATTGTGCTTGTTCTCTCTGCTGCACTAAGAAGCACAAACAATGCGAAAACGCCACTGATGGTCTCAATATTAGCGATGAGTATTAACATCGTATTAAACTATCTTCTCATTTTAGGAAAGTTTGGTTTTCCCCGAATGGAGGTCGCTGGAGCAGCTTTAGCTACCACTATTGCCCGCTTTATTGAGTTAGTGGTCCTCATTGTCCTTATCTATAAAAAGAAGAACCCCATTGCAGCCCCTTTAAAAGAGTACTTTAATTGGAATAAAACACTTGTCACGTTGTATCTCGTGACATGCTTACCAGTAATCTTAAATGAGATGTTGTGGTCACTTGGGATGACAGCATACAAGGTGGCATATGCACGATTGGGGATGAATGTCATCGCTTCAATAAATGTAAGTGAATCAATTCATTCACTCTTTTTTGTTGTTTTAATGGGTATTAGTAACTCTACTGCTATCATGATTGGAAACAAAATTGGAGAAGGCGATATGGAAAGTGCCACCTCCTATGTGAAACAATCCTCTCGCTTAGCTTTAGCAAGTGCTGTTGTCTTAGGCTTTTTCTTAATCGTTTTATCTCGATACCTCGTTATGCCGTTTAACCTCAGTAGTGAAAGTGCTCGTATTAGCCAACTAGCCCTTGTTGCTGTGGGATTGTTATTCCCCCTTAAAGCGAGCAACATGGTCTACATTGTTGGAGTACTTCGCTCGGGTGGAGATACTCGATACTCAATGCTCATTGAAATGATTGGTGTGTGGGGTATTGGAGTTCCTCTCGCTTTCTTTGGAGCGATCGTATTAGCTCTTCCTCTCCATCTTCTTATTCTCCTTGTTGGGACAGAAGAACTCTTTAAGCTTATTGTCAGTACCCTACGAGTGAGAAGTGGAAAGTGGATCACTCGGCTCACTGACACTCCCCCTGTCGTCCCTGCCACATAAGCTCTTCTCTGGTTCACTTAGTATAATTATGGTACAGTTGCAACGTTAAAAGAGAGGGCCGCCATGAGTTCAAAAAAAGCTATTGAAGGCTTACAGATGCAAAAGTTGTGGAATTATTTTTATGATATCACACAGATTCCTCGAGAATCTGGAAACGAAGAGGCAATTCGCGCTTACCTCATTGAGTATGCTGAAAAACACTCCTTTACATACCACGTCGATTCAGTTGGAAACCTTGTTATAAAGGTGCCAGCAACAAAAGGGATGGAAAGCCTTCCAATGGTAGCCCTACAAGGGCATATGGATATGGTATGTGTAAAAGAAGAAGAGAGTGACCATAACTTTGAAACTGACCCTTTAGTGTTAGTTCGTGATGGTGATTACCTCAAAGCCGACAAGACTTCTTTAGGTGCAGATAACGGTATAGCCATTGCTTTAATGTTAGACCTGTTTAGTGATACAGAGGCTCAACACGGACCGCTTGAAGCTATTATTACTGTTGAAGAAGAGACTGGCCTTACAGGTGCTTTTGGCTTAGATGCCTCGTTAGTTCAAAGTAGATATATGCTTAACTTAGATAGTGAAGAAGAGGGTGTCTTTTATATTGGCTGTGCTGGAGGAGTCGAAACCGATGTCCTCATCCCACGATACACTGAAGATATTGACAGCTCTTTATCATTATATACCATTGTTGTTGATGGACTACTTGGTGGTCATAGTGGAGCTGAGATCCATACCCAAAGAGCAAATGCCATTACATCCTTAGCAAGAACACTGTATCGTGTAATGGAAGAATGTGAGTTTCACCTCGTACGCCTTGAGGGGGGAACAAAAAGAAATGTGATTCCTTCTGTTGCACGTGCAACGATTGCTCTTTCTAAACAAGATGCCCCTCGTTTAGAGGGCATTGTTCAGAGAGTTGAGAAGACCCTTCAAAAAGAGTTCGCTTTAGCCGATCCAGATATAAGTGTACGTTGCATCGCTTCTGAAGAAGAAGTGTCAAAGGGAAGTTCTGTTTCACACAGTAACAATATTATTAAAGCACTACTGCTGGCTCCTCACGGAGTTCACCGAATGAGTGATACGATAGAAGGAATGGTAGAGACTTCGTCTAACTTAGCCATCATTGAGACAAAAGAAGATTCAATCAGCGTCATTTCAAGTCATCGCTCTGCTGTTGAATCGGCTCGTGATTATATTGCAAACATCAGCTTGATGGCTTTTGATATTGCAGATGCTCAAGGAGAGATTGTTGGAGCCTACCCTGCATGGACGCCTAACCCTCATAGTGCTTTGGCACAGATGTGTGCTGCTTCTTGGGAAAAAGCGATGGGGAGCAAAGCAAGAATTACCGCGATTCATGCCGGATTAGAATGCGGTATCATTAATTCATTAGTAGATGGGATGGATTCGGTCTCTTTTGGACCTTCCATGGAGGGAGTTCACTCAACACAAGAGCGACTCTCAATCTCATCGACTGAGAGAATCGCCTTGTTTCTCCGTTCTTTACTTACTCAGATACAGTAGTTTAATTCCACTCTTTCACAGCTTGTGCAAGAGCTTTGGCTGCTTCTACAGCTTTCTGTTTATCCTCTTCACTGGGTGCTCCTTGGTACTCAATGACACCAAGTTTGTCCCATTTGAGTGAGTCGATAAATGGCTCAAACTGTTTTTGTGCCCCGCCAGACCACCCATATGAACCAAAACGGATAACTTTTCTATTTTTGAGGTGGCTACGATCGAGAATGTCTAGCACGTGGTACATCGGTGGGAACATTCTGTACTCATAGGTGGGCATGCCAATAACAAGACCACTTGATCTCCATGCTGAAGAGAGGACATACGATACGTGCTCTTGAGGCACTTGGTGCAGATGAACCACAACTCCCTCATCTTCTAACGTTGTTTTAATAAGATCGACTAATGCTGCTGTATTTCCATACATCGTACTGTAGATAAAGGTGACCTCTTTATTTGCAGGGCCATTCATCCAATGTGCATAGTCGTTATATAGTCCAATAATCTTTTGTGGATCTTCTCGCCAGATTACTCCGTGTGAAGGAGCTACAACTTGAATATCGAGTGAAGCGAGCTTTTCAATTCCTTTTATTACAAAAGGGCTAAAGGTTGAAACAATGTTTGCATAATAGCGTTGAGTCTCTGGTATAAGGAGATCCCACTCTTGTTGGGTTAACTCATCATCAAAAGCGTGCTCATAACGGCCAAATGAACCAAAAGCGTCGCAGGAGAAGAGTATCTTATCTTCCAATAGATACGTCATCATGGTTTCGGGCCAGTGGATATTTGGTGTTTCATAAAACACCAAGGTCTTTCCACCAAGATCGATCGTATCTCCATCTACAACCACGTGGATGTGATCGTAAATGTTATAAAATGTATTCACCAAAGCTTCGGCTTTTTTAGTACATACGATTTGGATGTTCGGATTACGCTTAAACACTTCACCTAACGATCCAGTGTGATCTGGTTCCATGTGATTGAGTATAAGATAATCGAGGCTCTCGATGGTTACATCTAACTCAGCGAGTTGTTTTTCAACAGTGCTCAAAGCACCGTCCCAATCTTTCACCAAATCGATGAATGCTGTTTTCTCACTCCCTTGAACAACATATGAGTTGAGCATAACACCGTTATCGATGGGCCATATTCCTTCAAACAGGTCCTTTTCACCTACAGCTGCAGCTACTCTATATACCCCGTCTACTATTTTATCAGGTTTCATATACCCTCCTTCTATTCTGCTGTTATTATCTTCCATCTCATCACAAATTCAAAGTCCCTTTATTTGAAAACGTAATAAGTTGATGCTTTCTCTTCTTTGCTCCCAATCGTCCATGTATTGGCTTAAAAGCTGTTTAAACTGTGGACTGTGGTTAAAGTGGATCAGGTGTGCTACTTCGTGTAAAGCTATGTATGTCATTAAAGAGGGGGGCAACATCAGCGACCGAAGACTAAAGGTGAGTACACCTTTATGTGAACAACTACCTAGTCTTTTAGGTAGATTTGCCATCTGAATGGTATAGGGCTTTGTTATCCCTAATAGATTTATCCACTTCTTTACTTGGGCGGTATACAAAGATAGTCCCTCTTGGGTATACCATGTTGAAATGAGATCTTTCACTCTTTTTTTTGAAGCTCGAGAACTCGTATATACAATCAATTGAGACCCCTTTAACTCTACATAATCATCAATAGTAGTACCTTCTATTACTATAAGGCTCTTTTTCTCTCCTAAAAAGAGAAACTCATCACCATCTTTGTAGGTGTGTTCTTTGAGAGGTGGTTCTAATTGTGCTAGTTGTTCGACTCTTTGAGTAAGCCACTTCTGTTTTGAGTCGATAAAGCTCTCTATGTGTGAGAGCGGTAACAAAGAGGGGGCACTGACAAAGATCCTTCCATCATCTTTTACTCGAAGTCTAAGACTTTTAAGTCCCCTCTTTCTTTGCAATGTGTACTGTACTTTTTTGTATGTTTTGTCTACACTTTCGTTCATGGTCCTACATCTTCAACAAAGTATACACTATAACCATCGCTTCGATGTCCCTCAACAGGTTGGCCCTGCTTTTGATCAACTTCTCTCCTTTGTTGATTCTTTAGAGATTGCCGATGAAGGAGTGTTATTACTTAACGCAATAAGAGAGAGTGATGTGTATACATTTAGTGTCGACTCTTCCATGTACAAAACAAACGATGATGTACAACAACACGTTGGAGCACTTAAGGAAGGGAGATACCTCTTTTACCAAGATGTTTCAGCTTTGCAATCAGGAGAGCAACTACTGCCTCTGTTATATACCTTCATTACTGATATTCGATTACCACAAGTTGCACAAAAACACCTTGTTGTCAGATTGTTTAAAGAGAGTCGATTTGAAATCGTGACTCAATTTTTCACACCTATACAAACCATAGCGGAATAATAAACGGCGCTACGAAAGTTAAAATCACTCCATGACTAATTGCTAAGGGGATAACACTCTCCCCTAAACTCTTTTTTAACACTGGAAGAGTAACATCCATACTTGTTGCCCCAGCTAAACTAATGGAAGAAAACGATGCCCCACTGAGGGTAGCCAAAAATGGGATAAGGACAAAAGAGAATGTTTCACGAAAGAGATTACTTAAAAAAGAGAGTGTCCCTAGGGTTGGATAGCCTAAGCTACTGATCATCACTCCACTTAAGGAGTACCACCCAAAGCCCGAAGCTAAGGCACACGATTCAACTATTGAGTATGAACTGACGAGTGAAAAACCAATTGCCCCTATATATGTCCCAACGATTGTTGAGATAGGAAGCAGAATCATTAACGGTGATTTAAGAAGTGGAAGGAGCTTTATCTCTTGTTGTACCATCTGCATTCCGACAAAAAAGAGTAAACCAAAAAGAACATACGAAATTAAAGAGCTCTCAAACCATGAAAATAGTGTAGTAGTTGCTCCTAATATTATACCAAGGGCAACAGCTCCTATCATTGTTAAAGGGGTTCGAAGTCGACTTAATGATAATTTTTGTCTTACTCGCTCTTTTTTACTCACTCTGTGTGAAAGCAGTAATGCTAATAAAGCTGATGAGATGACTACTCCAATTGTAATACACACTGTTGCCACTAAGGCGTCTACTCCAATGGTGGCAAGGTTTTTTCGAATATCTGGAATCTGGGAAGTGTTTACCCCCATAAGAAACAATAAAGCATATAGGACAATATCTAAGAGTTTATGTGTGAAAAGATGAAAGCGTTCTTTTCCAAAACCAAAGGCAACAAGAGCCCCAATAGCTAACGAGAGAAAGAGTTGAAGTAGGTACACCAGTGTTTGCATATGATGAGAATATCTCAAAGAGTCTTTGTTACTCAACCTGCAGGTTGTACCTTTTTCACATCACCGTTATATTTGTACCAGGTTGGAGGCGATGATGAAACTTGAACAGTTAAGCGACACAATAACAAAAATCACCTGCTCGGATGGAAAAGAGATTTATTTAGTTGGAACTGCTCACGTTTCCCAACAAAGTGTCGATGAGGTTATTTCAGTTATTGAAGAGATTGAGCCTGATCGTATCTGTGTTGAACTTGATGAAGGACGTTTTGCCTCTCGAACACAAAAGCAAAGTTGGGAAAACTTAAACTTAACATCAGTTATTAAAGAGAACAAAGGATTCCTCCTTTTAGCAAACATGGCTCTTTCATCGTATCAACGAAGGCTAGGAGATCAACTTGGGGTTCTTCCTGGTGATGAGATTATGAAAGCTGCTGAGTTAGCCCAAGAGAAGGGCATTGCTCTCTCTTTGTGTGATCGTGAAATTCAAACAACCTTTAAAAGAGCTTGGGGACTCTCTAGTTTATATAATAAAGCAAAACTTATTTCGGCCCTATTAGCTTCAGTGTTCTCTTCAGAAGAGATTACAGTTGAAGAGTTAGAGCGTCTTAAAGAGACCGATGTGTTACAAACCTTATTAGAGGAGATGGCTGAAGAACTTCCAACAATAAAGAGAGTCCTTATTGATGAGAGAGATCAATATTTAGCAACCAATATCTATGAAGCTCAAGGATCACGCATTGTTGCTGTTGTTGGTGCTGGTCACGTTCCTGGTTTAGTGGAACATATGAGAAAACTCGATGCTCAAGAAGTTGATGCTGATACAGCTGCCCTCACCTATTTACCTCCACCAAGTAAGGTGGGAAAGATTGTCTCTTGGACAGTAGTGATTCTTCTTGTTGCCCTTATCGCTAGTGGGTTCTTTTTCAGTGGCTGGGACCAAGGAATCAAGATGTTCTTATATTGGTTTATTCTTAACTCCTCTCTCACAGGTCTTGCCGCTCTTCTCTCTTTAGCTCACCCAATAACGATTATAATATCGATGCTTGCTGCCCCAGTTACAGCCTTAAGCCCTACCTTAGGAGTTGGGATGGTCGCTGCATTAGTTGAAGCGAGTGTACGTAAGCCACGAGTGAGAGATTTTGAAGGAATAAATGATGACATCGCTCGGTTCAAAGGGTGGTTTTCTAACCGTATAATCCACGCTTTGATGCTCTTTATGACCACTAGCATCTTTGCCTCTATTGGGACCTTCATTGCTTTCCCAGTATTAGTGCGAACACTGGCTTCAGGTGGCTAATACCCCTTTATTAGGAATGCTAACTAAATAGTATGAATTTACTTTTGTTTACTAACTTATTTGTGTGAAAGTAATTAATACTTTTTAATACTTTTCTGAAACAATCATGAGATGTGAGAAATATATGTAATAGATGTATTAGTTAGGAAGCCTTACTTAGGGCTGTTCATCTGTTTTACTATGTGAATTGCATCTTTGATGGTGTCACTATGACGAATCATGAGATCGGGAGAAAACTTCATCGCTGTGGGAGCAATGATGGTATTAAATCCCAAGTCAGTAGACCCCTTTACTCGTCTTTCGGAAAATCCTACAGGTCGTATTTCTCCAGCTAGTGAGAGTTCTCCAAAGCTCATAAGCGTATGATCAAGGGCAATTGAACTAGCAGCTGAAAATAGTGCTAAAGCTAAAGGGAGTTCAATTGCTACTTCAGTAAGTTTAATACCGCCACCAACATTTACGTAGATATCTTTATCAGATAAAGGAATTTGGGCATGACGTTCTAACACAGCTGCAATACGGGTCACCCGAGCTGTATCGATTCGTTCAGAATAGACTCGTGAATACCCCGATTTAGAGGGGACCACTAGTGCTTGAATCTCAACGATAAAGGTACGAGATCCCTCTACAACAGCACTAAAAGCGATACCAGAAGGGAGATCTCCACTACGACGTTCACTTAAAAAGAATCCAATAGGATTGGTAACACTTTGTAACCCTGTATCAGTCATCAAAAAGATGCCAATCTCATCGACACTTCCAAAGCGGTTCTTTACAGCACGAATAAGACGCACTCCGCTGGTGGCTTGTTCAAAATAGAGAACGGTGTCCACCATATGTTCAATCGCTTTAGGCCCTGCTATGTTTCCCTCTTTGGTGATATGGCCAATGAGAAACAGAGCTATACCAAGTTGTTTAGCCAAATCGGTAAGCTCCATAGTACACATTCTCATCTGATTTACACTTGCTGCAGCTGAAGGTAGCTCACTACTGTGTAGTGTTTGTAGAGAATCGATAACAACGACATCATATGTTTTAGTTCTAAGAAGGTGAGTAAGAGCATCTAAGTCGGTATTGGTATACAGATGTATCTGATCGAGGTTCACCCCAATACGCAAAGCTCGAGCATGAACTTGTCGTAACGATTCTTCTCCTGATACATACAACACGTGTTTGTGTTGTATGGTACCAAGGATGTGTAACATCAGCGTCGATTTACCAATACCAGGCTCTCCTCCTAAAAGGACGGTCCCTTCACTCATGATTCCACCGCCTAATACTCGGTCGAATTCAAGATTTCCCGAAGAAAACCTAAAGTCATCAGACTGCGTAACTTCTGATAGCACAACAACTTGCGATTTGTTAGTGTCGCTAACTTTATCTTTAGAGCGACTCGCTCCTTTTTTAGAGACAACTTCTTCACTAAAGGAGTTCCAAGAGCCACATTCTGGGCAGCGACCGAGCCATTTTGACTCGGTCCGGCCACATTCACTACATGTATATTGGAGAGTAACGTTCTTCATTGTTCCTTAAAAGTCGATTAACTCAACGTCGAAAATAAGAAAAGAGTTGGGCGGGATAACTCCAGGGAATCCTTGACGACCATAACCAAGCTCAGGTGGAATAATAAGAGTTCTTTTTTCCCCTTTTTTCATCGTTACAAGAGCCTCGTTCCACCCTTCAATAACTTGCCCAACAGCAAATTCGGTAGGCTCTCCGCGTGCAATTGAACTATCGAACATTTTCCCATCGATCAAAGTCCCTGTATAATGGACAGTAACCGAAGTTCCATGTTGAGGACTCTCCGTTCCTGTTCC
>JBBAFS010000007.1:0-39470 GCA_041655255.1 Sphaerochaetaceae bacterium | reverse complement strand
GTGAGAGTGAGGCCGAAGCCAGAGAGCAACACGACATATATCAAAGAGATAATCGTCACTGAAGTGTGTAGCTCTCTTTGAGCAATAAGAATGTTAGCAACACTAAGTAATACAAATCCTGTAATAGCAACTCTCTTAGGTCCCGATGTATCATACATCCTCCCTGCTAAAGAGGGGGCTAAAGCCCCTATAAAACCACCAGGAATCATCGCAATGGTTGCTTTAAGGGGAGTTACTCCGATAACCTCAACAAGATACATCGGAAGCAAAATAAAAGAGCCAAATACGGCCATATGACAGATAATGATTAATGATGAACCAAGCGAAAACGTAGAAGATGCAAATGGAGAGAGATCAAGCATAGGAGAGTCTAACACACGCTGACGAAGTATAAACCAAGTGATTGAGAGCACTCCTACTAACGTAATGCCAATTGAAACACCAAAATGAGGTGAGTTACTCAAGGTTCGTTGTAAGCCGTATACAAACCCACCAAATCCAATTATAGAGAGGACGATTGAGAGGTAGTCAACTTTTATGGTGCGTGCTTTTGTCTCCTCTTTCATGTTGAATTGTCCCCATATAAGAATAAGGGCAATAACAATTGAGGTCGTAAAGAAGATCCATCTCCATGATAGAAGTTGCATAACAAGCGCTCCAACAGCAGGGCCAATTGCAGGAGCAAAAAGGACCACTAACATAGCTGAGCCCATCGCCTTTCCTCGATCTTGTTTCTCATATGAAACCATAATCGAATGAATCATCAGCGGAAGAGTCACACTTGCTCCAACAGCTTGGATGATTCGAGCAATAAGTAATGTAGGAAATGAGAAGGCAAAACCGCCACCAATAGTACCGATAAAAAAGAGTGTTAATGAACCAACAAATAACTCTTTTGTCCCTCGAGTGTTTATAAGAAAAGCTGAGATAGGGACACTTAACCCCATTGTTAGAATGTATAAAGAAGTGAGCCATTGTACACTCTCACGTGGAACACCAAATGTTGCCATCAGCGATGGGAGAGCTGCATTAAGGTATGTTTCGGCTAAAAGAGCTAAAAACACACCCACCTTCATCATAGTAATACTCTTATTATCGACTTTCATACTCCCACTGTAAGAATTTACTTGTATTGTTACAAGTAACATGAGTAAAGCCTCTTTTGAAGGTGTTGTTTGTAGGGTGACAATTGTAAAAAAATATGTGTGCAACCGGACTGTAGCGATTGATTTTACTTGGAACGAAGATGGGTTTCTGTGTTGGTTTTACACCCATTTCATATCAATTCTATCCTCAGGTTCTTGCATAAAATATCAGATTACGCTACTGTGCGATTATGCAAAGCAAGAGAAAACATGTCGCCATTCTTATTGGTAGTAAGAGCGATCTTGACCTTGTTCAACCCGCAATCGAGACACTGAAAGAGTTAGAGATTCCCCACACTGTTCGGATTCTTTCAGCACACAGATTGGGCGAAGAAGCTGCGCAATTTGCATCTGATGCCCACACTCAAGGTTATAAAGTTCTCATCGCAGCTGCAGGAAAAGCAGCACATCTAGCAGGGACATTAGCAAGTAGAACACTGTTACCCGTAATTGGACTTCCCATTTCAGCCTCACTGATGGGGCTCGATGCACTATTGTCTACTGTCCAAATGCCTTCAGGATACCCTGTTGCCACCGTAGGTATTGATGGGGCTGTAAATGCTGCTTTATTGGCTGCACAAATACTCGCATTGCACGATCCAATCTTAGAATCATCTCTACATACATACAGAGAGGCAAACCAAGAGAAGGTGCGCCTTGCAGACGCCGAATTACAACAGAGCCTTACATAACTAGGGCTCTTTTTTGTCTCAATCTTAGGGGGAAAAGATGAAAAAGGGAGCAATGCTTTACGAAGGGAAGGCCAAAAAGGTCTTCAAATCCGACACTGATGGCATCTACATCGTCTCATACAAAGATGATGCAACCGCATTCGATGGTAAAAAAAGAGGCCAAATTGTGGGAAAAGGGGCGATTAATAATCAGATGAGTAATCACCTGATGGCCCTATTAGAGAAAGAGGGAATTCCCACTCACCTCATAAGAGAACTTTCAAAGACCGATACTGCAGTTAAAGCTGTACGTATTATCCCCCTAGAAGTAATTGTCCGTAATATTGCAGCTGGATCATTGGCTCAAAGACTCGGCTTAACAGAGGGTAGTAAGTTAGATTCCACGGTATTAGAGTTTTGTTACAAACGTGATGATCTTGGAGACCCGTTAGTGAACACCTCCCATATTAAAGCTCTTAACTTAGCAACTGAAGAACAACTAAAACAGATTACCTCCTATGCTCTTAACATCAACACCTTTTTACAAAAGCATGTACAAGAAGTTGGTCTTACATTAGTCGATTTTAAATTAGAATTTGGCCTTACTTCGGATGGGAAATTAGTTCTTGCTGATGAAATTAGCCCAGATACCTGCCGATTTTGGGATAGTGAGACAGGGAAAAAGTTAGACAAAGATCGTTTCCGCCGTGATTTGGGAGATGTCGAAGAGGCGTATCAAGAGGTTCTTTCTCGTCTTGTTGGGTTAGAGCAATGAGCAACTTTTTACATGAAGAGTGTGGATTATTTGGAATAAGTTCTAAAGAGAAAGAATCGGTCTCCTTAGCATGTCATTACGGATTATATGCATTACAACATCGAGGACAACAAGGGTGTGGTATTGCTTTTAACACAGCAGGAGAACTTTCACTTCATAAAGACTTAGGTCTTGTCTCTGAAGTGTTCACATCTCCTTTAGAGGTCGATGAGAAACAAACTCGTGCAGCAATAGCCCATACCAGTTATGCTCGAGTCTTTAAACGACCTCGTCAAAATGTGCAACCGTTGATGTTTCAACATCACAGTGGATCATTAGTGATTGCCCACAATGGTGCTCTTACTAATGCTGAAGAGCTAAGATTCCAATTTGAGGGGAAAGGTTCATTATTTCACACCAGTAGTGATGCCGAATTAATCGCCTATTTAATCTATAAATATCGAAGTGAGACAGCCACTATTCAAGAGGCTGTAGAGAAAGCTGTCAGTGAACTACAAGGGGCTTTCTCAGTTATTATCATGACCCCAGAACATATGGTGGTATTAAGAGATCCTCACGGCTTCAGGCCCCTGTGTGTAGGAAAACTTGAAGATGGATATGTGTTTGCTAGTGAGAGTTGTGCCTTAGATGCCGTTGGAGCTACCTTTGAACGAGATATTGCTCCTGGCGAGATTTGTATTGTAGATTTGGACGATCAGAGTTTCCACACCAGTACCATCCACACTAAAAAAGTTCCTCAGAGTTTATGTGCGTTTGAACTGATCTATTTTTCTCGTCCCGATAGTGTTATTGATTCAATTTCAATTCACCAAGCTCGTATTCGTAGTGGTGCCTTATTGGCCTTAGAGCATCCAGCACAAGCTGATGTGGTGATTGGAGTGCCAGATAGTGGCATCGATGCTGCCATTGGATATGCGAGACAAAGTGGAATTCCTTACGGTATTGGGTTTATTAAAAATAAATATATTGGACGAATCTTTATCCAAAACCAAGCTCAATTAAGAGAGCGAACTACCCACATTAAACTCAACCCCATCAGTGCAACAGTGAAAGGGAAAAGAGTCGTGTTAGTCGATGACTCCATTGTTCGAGGAACTACCAGTAGAATTATTATCCGCCTGTTACGTGAAGCGGGGGCAACTGAGGTCCATCTTCGTTTCAGTGCTCCTCCTTTTATATTCCCTTGCTACTATGGAACCGATATTAAATCTCAAAAAGATCTCTTTGCATATAAATATGACCATCAACAGATGCAAGATATTTTGGATGTTGAATCTTTAGGATTTTTACCACCTGAGCAGTTAGCCAAACTCAGCCCCATGGGAGACATTGGGCTTTGTAGTGGCTGTTTTACAGGAAATTATCCCACAGATGTAGGAGATGATCATGACCGAGAGTTTTAGTAACACATACAGTGAGGCGGGAGTCGATCTTCGACGTGGATATAAGGCTGTTGATCTTATCAAACAACATGTCCAAAAAACCCACATTCCAGGGGTGTTATCGGAAGTAGGTGGATTTGGAGGATTATTTGAACTCGATCTCAGTGATACTCCAAACCCTGTATTGGTAAGTGGTACCGACGGAGTTGGGACAAAGCTCAAGATTGCCTTTGCATTAGATAGACACGACACCATCGGAATTGATTGTGTTGCAATGTGTGTAAATGATGTGATTTGTAGTGGAGCTCAACCAAAACTCTTTTTAGATTATATCGCCTTAGGATACTTAGAACCTGAGAAAGTAGAGCAGATTGTACAAGGTGTTGCCAATGGGTGCATCCAAGCTCAATGTGCCCTCATTGGGGGAGAGAGTGCTGAAATGCCAGGGATGTATCAAAAAGGGGAGTATGATATAGCAGGGTTTTGTACTGCAGTAGTCGATAAAACAAAGATCTTTGACAACAACTCCATAAAAGAGGGAGATACTCTTATAGCCATCCCTTCAAGTGGAGTACACTCAAATGGATTCTCTCTTATTCGTCATATTTTCAACCTCGATAGTGATACTTCTCCCTTATTTCACCACTACGATGAATTAGGGACCACTTTAGGAGAAGAGCTTCTTACTCCTACACGAATATATGTCCAAGAGGTTCTCTCCTTAGCCAAAAAGATCTCAATCAAAGGAGCAAGTCATATCACAGGAGGTGGATTGTACGAAAACATTCCACGGATGGTGAGAGAGCCGTTTGGGGTAGAGTTACAAAAAGAAACAATAAAGACTCCTCCTATTTTCTCTGTTATTCAACAAGCTGGCTCAATTGACGAACGTGATATGTTTAACACCTTTAATATGGGAGTTGGGATGATCTTAGTCATCGATCCAAAAGATGAGAATCTTGCCCTTAAGCATATCCCAGATGCCTACACAGTTGGCACCATAACACGCTCACAGAAGGCCATCCAATGGGTGTAATAAAGGTTGCAGTGCTTGTGAGCGGTAGTGGTACTACCTTACAAGCTTTGATAAACGAACAAGTCAAAGGAAACTTAGAACCAGCTGTTATTACCATTGTTATAAGCGATAAAGTAGATGCCTTTGCCTTACAACGTGCCCAAGAATCTGGTATTGAAGCAGTTGGACTCTCTAAAAAAGAACTTGGTTTAAAAGCATTTGAACAAAAACTACACCACTTATTAGAACAATACGATATCGATCTTGTTGTTTTAGGGGGTTTTTTAACACTCCTTAGTGGTGAGTTTGTTTCGCTGTATCCTCAAAGGATTATCAATATCCACCCATCACTCATTCCTAGTTTTTGTGGCAAAGGGTTTTGGGGAGAGAGGGTACACAAAGCAGCACTAGAAAGAGGAGTGAAACTCAGTGGCGCAACTATCCATCTAGTGAATGAAGAACCCGATGGAGGACCCATTTTAGCTCAAGAAGCATTAGAGGTTCTCTCTGATGATACTCCTCACTCTCTAGGCTTACGAATTCAACAAAACATTGAGTGGAAACTCCTTCCTAAAGTTGTTTCACAATATGCAAAGGAGCTTCTTAAGAATATGAGTATTCAAAGCGTACTGAAATCAATGAGTTACCCTGGACGCCTTATTATGTGTGGCATGGGAGAAGATGGGCATGCAATTGTAGCTTATGCTCTTACTGGACGAAGTAAAAGTAGTCAAAATAGGGTGTTTATCGAAGATGAACGTGGTGTCTTTACCAAAGCGATTGATGAGAGTTTAGTCACAGATCCGTCTCTTATTATCTACCGAGCGATGGCGTACGTTGATGATACTCTCATCATTGCCAATGGTGATCAAAGTGAGAGTATCGTTGAAGGATTGACTAAAGGAGAGGACTTTCAAAGTTCATTACAACATCGAACATTTGAACCAGATGAGCCTCATTACACCCCCCGCATCAGTGCTCTATATACCCTAACAAAAGATCCCTCCTATACCATCTCAATACTGAAACGGGGAAAAGAGGGTGAAACAGAGCGCCTATATTACCACTATAATCATCTCACACAAGGAGAGGGGCATCTGATTCACACCTACCAAGGTGGAGTCGATGTGCTTCAAAGTTTTAGTGGAGAACCCACCAAAGTAGTGATTCCTACCGATGTTGAAGCGTGTGCCTCTCAGATATGGGAGAGCTTAGCTGATGAGTATAAAGTGGCCCTTGTAGTAAAAGAGTTTGATGCACACAACAGATGCACTAAGACCATTATGAAAAACAGGAGAGATAGATGAAACGCCTTCAATTAAAATACGGGTGTAACCCCAATCAACACCAAGCACACCTTTTTGTCGAAAAAGGGTCGTTACCTATCACCGTATTACAAGGATCAGTAGGGTACATTAATGCTCTTGATGCCTTAAACGGATGGCAGTTAGTCTCCTCCCTATACAAAGCCACTGGGTTAGAGAGTGCTGCATCATTTAAACACGTCAGTCCTGCCGGTAGTGGTGTTGCCCTTGCATTAAACGATGTAGAAAAAGAGATCTACTTTATCTCACAAAAACAAGAACTCTCCCCAATTGCTACAGCCTATGTACGAGCCCGTGGAGCCGATCGTCTCTCTAGTTTTGGAGATTTCATTAGCCTCAGTAGTGAGTGTGATCTTAGTTGTGCCAATGTGATTAAAAACGAAGTATCTGATGGGATTATTGCCCCCTCTTACTCACCAGAAGCTTTAGAGCTCTTAAAGAAGAAAAAGAGGGGAAATTATCTTATCTTACAAGTAGACCCAAGTTATCAACCACCTCCAATTGAGAGTCGTTCGCTTTTCGGTATCACATTAACTCAACAATATAATGATCAAAAACTTGATGCTTCGGTGTTACAGCCAATTGTAACAAAGAACACAAAGTTACCAAAAGAGGCTCAATTAGATCTCATTGTCGCACTTAATACATTAAAATACACTCAATCGAATTCGGTCTGTTACGCTTCTCGTGGTCAAGCAATCGGAATTGGTGCAGGACAACAATCGAGAATTCACTGTACCCGTTTAGCAGGTGATAAAGCCGATTTGTGGCATTTACGACAAAGTGACATAGTCCGTAATCTCCCCTTTAAAGAGGGCCTTACTCGCAATGAGAAAGACAATGCTATTGATCAATACTTACGAGGCGAGATTAAAAGCGCTCAGCAATATTTCTCTGAGAAACTCACCGCGTTTTCTACTGAGATGAAACAAACAATATTGCAAGACATTGATAGCGTGAGTTTAGCTAGTGATGGATTTTTCCCCTTTAGAGATAATATCGATCGAGCCCGTCAAAGCGGGGTCCGTTATATTGTTCAACCAGGAGGTTCGGTGCGAGATGATGAAGTTATTGCTTCATGTGATGAATACAATATGGTGATGATCACCAATTCAATTCGACTTTTCCACCATTGATATGAAGATCTTAATAGTCGGTTCAGGCGGCCGAGAACACGCCATAGCACACACCATAGCAAAAACTCAACGAAGCATTACCCTCTTTGGTATTGGAAACAATGCTGCTATGGAACAGTTTTGTGAGATGAAACCTCTCTCTCTTACTGATCATCAAGCAATTATCTCGTATGCCTTAGATCAAAAGATTGACTTTGCTGTAGTTGGTAGTGATGGTCCGCTTGTAGCGGGATTGTGTGATGTCTTTACTGATCAAGGGATTCCCTGTTTTGGACCTTCAAAGGCGGCAGCTCGCTTAGAGGGGAGTAAAGCATTTGCAAAAGAGTTTATGGCTCGTCATCACATTCCCACCCCCTCTTATAACGTGTTTCACTCATTTAAAGAAGCCAAAGCATTTGTCGATACCCTAAGTAGCACTCCCATTGTGGTTAAAGCAGATGGATTAGCCCTTGGTAAAGGTGTTGTCATTGCCCAAAGTAAAGAAGAGGCTCACCAAGCATTAGATGAGATGATGAATCAAAAATGTTTTGGTGAAAGTGGAACAACTGTCGTTATTGAAGAATTTGTTCAAGGAGTGGAAGTCTCACTTCTTCTTTTTAGTGATGGGACAACTGCTAAAGCGATGATCAGTGCTATGGATCATAAACGAGCAGGAGATGGAGATTGTGGTCCTAATACCGGAGGGATGGGAGTTATTACTCCAAATCCCTATTTCACCGAAGAGATGGCTCACTATGTCGAAGAGCATATTACCAAACCAACCCTACAGGGGATGAAGCAAGAGGGAAATCCTTTTATTGGGTGTCTTTTTTTAGGTCTTATGCTCACCGAACAGGGGCCAACTGTCATTGAGTATAACTGCCGCTTTGGAGATCCCGAAGCTCAAGCTGTTCTCCCTTTATTAGAGAGTGATCTTTTAGAGATTATGATAGCTTGTACCCAAGGGCGCCTAAAAGAGATTGATGTTCTCTTTAACACCGATTATGCGTGCTCTGTCGCTCTTACGAGTGGCGGATATCCTGGGATTTTTGAGAAAGGGAAAGTTATTACCATCTCTTCACTTCCTAGCGATATCGAAGTATTTCATGCAGCAACAGCTTTAAATGAACATAAAAACCTCATAACAACCGGAGGTAGGGTACTACATGTTGTTGGCAAGGGCTCTACAATAGAAAAGGCAATTACAAAAACATACCAAGCTATAGAGTATATCCATTTTGAGAAGATGGCGTATCGGAAAGATATTGGCCAATTGGCACTATATAAGGAGAAAGAAGATGGTGCATCGCTTTTACGTTAGACGAAAAGAAGGCTTTAGAGAGAATGAGCGTGTGCTCGCACACTCGCTGTATAGGTACCTCAAACTCAAAGAGGTTCCCCTCTTAGCACTATATGAGCGATACGATGTACAAGGTCTTACTGATCAGCAAGCCTCTTATGTTGCATCTCATCTTTTCTCTCTTCCTCCTCGAGATGATGTCACTACCTCTATTGAACAAAAAGCTTGGACGTGGGCAGTGGAACTTCTTGATGGTCAATTTGACCAACGCTCCTTTTTTAGTGAATTAGCGATTGCATCTCTTTATCCTAACACTGAGGTAAGTGTTCGATGTGCTACCTGTTACTCATTTGAAAGTGAACTTAGTGTTGATGAAAAACAAAGCATCTACACATATTTGGTGAATGAGTTAGAGGTGCAACAAGCCTCTTTTGATCTTCCTCATTCACTACACAGGAGTCCCAAAGAGGTAAAGCCAGTAAAGAGCCTTGAGGGCTTTACAACAACTGAAGATAAAGGAGAACTACTAAGTAGATACTCTTTAGCAATGGATGAAGATGATCTAGCTCTGGTACAAAGCTATTTTGTAGATAAAGAGCGTGAACCAACGATGACTGAGTTACGCCTTATTGATACTTATTGGTCAGATCACTGTCGTCACTCCACCTTTTTAACTGAGTTAGAGCACCTTACAATTAATGATGAAGAAGTACAAAAAACGTATGACTCCTACCAACAAGCTCGAAGAACACTTCAAAGAACCAAAGCTGTCTCTTTGATGGA
This sequence comes from Sphaerochaetaceae bacterium, assembly GCA_041655255.1. Lineage (GTDB taxonomy): Bacteria > Spirochaetota > Spirochaetia > Sphaerochaetales > Sphaerochaetaceae > JBBAFS01. Next base: position 29,959 of record JBBAFS010000007.1, on the reverse strand, counting down.
TATGGCAACCATTGCAGCAAAAGAGTTACGGATGCAAGGTCTGTTAGATCAACAAGAAATCAGTGAAGAGATTAATGCCTGTTCAGTACGAGTTGTCGCCGATACAGATCGTGGCCCAGTTCCCTCACTACTGTTATTTAAGAATGAGACTCATAACCATCCAACTGAGGTAGAGCCTCATGGGGGTGCTGCTACCTGTGTAGGAGGAGCTATTCGTGACCCACTCTCTTCTCGTGCATATGTTTACCAAGCTATGAGAATCAGCGGTAGTGGGGATCCTCGAGAAGCATTTTCTGACACTATGGAGGGAAAACTCCCTCAACGTGTGATTGCCCTTAAATCTGCATTGGGAAATAGTTCGTACGGGAATCAAATAGGAGTCCCTACCGGTTTAGTTGAAGAAATCTACCACCCTAATTTCGTGGCTAAACATATGGAACTAGGGTTTGTTGTCGCCTCAACAAAAGAAGAACACGTTATTCGTCTTACACCATCACCCTCTGATGCCGTAATCTTAGTGGGAGGGAAAACAGGACGTGATGGCCTGGGAGGTGCAACCGGTTCTTCTAAAGGGCACGATGAGACCTCTTTAGAGACCTCTTCAGCAGAGGTCCAAAAAGGAAATGCTCCACTGGAACGAAAGATTCAGCGACTTTTACGAAAAAAAGAGGCTGCTCAACTTATTAAAAGGTGTAACGACTTTGGAGCTGGGGGAGTGAGTGTTGCTATTGGTGAATTAGCCGATGGATTGAGAATCGACTTAGATGCTGTACCTCTTAAATATGATGGTCTTGATGGAACAGAGATTGCCATCAGTGAGAGTCAAGAGAGGATGGCGATGGTTGTTGCCAAAGAGGATGTAGAGACTTTTATTGCTTATGCGTATGCCGAAGATCTTGAAGCGACTGTAGTTGCAACTGTCACAGATGAACCAAAGCTTGTGATGAAGTATCAAGGTCAAACAATCGTCGACCTTGATCGCTCCTTTTTAGATAGTAATGGAGCACCTAAAAAAACAAGTGTCGAAATCCCTATGCTTCCTCGGGCAAAAGGGCGCTTTGAAGTTACCGATCTTGCATCGTTACAAAATTTGCTAGGTGATCTGAATATGAACACCAAAGAGAGTTTAGCTCGGCAGTTTGATGCAACTGCAGGAGGAGGGACTTTGTTATTACCATATGGAGGAGAGACACTAAGAACTCCTTCTCAAGTGATGGCAGCTTTGATGGTGTTAGATAAAGAACACACCCACACTGCAACACTCTCTTCGTGGGGGTATGACCCTTTTATCATGGAGCAAAATCCCTTTGAAGGGGCATTTTTAGCTGTTACCCACTCATTAGCAAAGGTCGTTGCCTCTGGGGGAGATTGGAATAACACTTTTTTAAGCTTCCAAGAGTATTTTGGCCGTGTTGGTAAAGACCCGAAGAAATGGGGAGTCGTCACCAGTGCACTTCTTGGTGCATATAAAGCTCAAAAACTGTTTCAAAAAGGGGCTATTGGTGGAAAAGACTCGATGAGTGGAACCTTTGAAGAGATCGATGTTCCCCCCACGTTGGTGAGTTTTGCCATCGCTACAGCACATAAAAAAGATATCATCAGTAATGAATTTAAACGCAGTGGCTCTCAGCTTTATCTTTTAGAGGCCAAAGAAGAGGACCTCCCTTCGTTATTTACCTATGTTGCATCGTTAATCAAAGAGAGAAAAGTTCTCAGTAGTTGGGCCATTGGCTCCGGTGGTATTGCCGAAGCACTCTCTAAGATGAGCTTAGGCAATGCTATTGGTTGTAGTATCACCAGCGATATCGATGTGGCACGCCCCCGCTATGGCTCATTTATTGTAGAGGCCGCTTCAGGAGCCATGATTGATGGAGTGAAGATAGGAACCACTACAGCAGATACACAACTGCACTTTCCCTTTGGCTCAATCTCTATTGATGATACATACCACTTATTAACCTCTTCGTTAGATGAGGTATATAATCAAAGCGTTACAAAAGAATCTACAAAGAGCATTGAAACTCTTAGTTATAAAGCACCTACAAAGACTCGTTCTCGTTATCCATCAGTAAAACCTCGGGTTGTTCTTCCTCTGTTTTATGGTACAAGTGGAGAGTATGAAGCAGAAGAGGTGTGGAAACAAGTTGGTTGTGAAGTACATCTAGTAGTGATTAAGAGCCTCAATTCAACAGCATTTGAACAAAGTATTCATAAGTTTAAAGAACTACTTTCATCATCCGAGATCCTTTTTCTCAGTAGTGGCCTCTCTGCTGCTGATGAACCAGATGGCTCAGGTAAATATATAGCCCATGTGTTACGCCACCCCTTACTCTCTGGTGAACTTGAATCATTATTAGAGAAGCGAGATGGTTTAATTGGAGGCATTGGAGATGGGTTTCATGCCTTAATGAATCTTGGTTTGTTTACTTCAAATAAGATCTCTTTGTTAGAAGATACATCTCCTTTCTTAGATTACAATGCTCAAAAAATCCATATCAGTGACATAGTACGAACCAGAGTCAGTTCTACTCTCTCTCCGTGGATGAGCAATTTTGAAGTAGGAGAGACGCTCTTACTCCCATTTAGTAGTAGTGGTGGACGAGTGCAAGCTTCTTTAAGCACTCTTGAAATGTTTATAAAAAAGGGACAAATAGCATCTCAGTATGTCGATCATAACAATGAAGCGATAACAGATAATATCGCCTCGTCCTTATATGGAATTGAAGCGTTGAGCTCTGAAAGTGGAGCTGTCTTTGGACGGATGGGGCACAGTGATCGAATTACTCGAGAACTCTATCTCAATAGTGAAGTGAAACAAGATATCAGGTTGTTTGAAGGGGCAACTCGTTACTTCTCATAAAGCTCAATTGTGTTGACGATAGGAGAAGTGGGGCTTAGTTTATATGTATCATTATGTACTCATGTATGAATGAGTTGGTAGGGTGTACTTACAAAGGATGGTATATGAAACAAGCAAATAATCATGAGCAACAATATATAGATTCTGCCATGAGGCTCAAACAACGAGATATTTCACCACAGCAAGTTGAAACTTTTGAGTCGTATATGAAAGAGATCTTTGAAGCATTTGGGATGGATACGAACACTGAATCGACAATTCAAACTCCAAAAAGATTTATCCAAGCACTGTATGAGGCAACTGAGGGGTATGATGGTGATTCCAATATAAGCACAAGCTTCGATTCGGAGTGTCGTGATGCCTCAGGATGTACTCTCAGTCAAATTATTCAAGGGCCAATCCCTTTTCATGCTCTGTGTGAACACCACGTTCTCCCTTTTTATGGCAACATCTACGTGGGGTATATTGCAAAAGATACCATCATTGGTATTTCAAAACTCACTCGATTAGTGCGTCTTTTCTCTAAACGCTTTGCCGTTCAAGAGAGAATAGGACAAGACATTGCCGATATGCTTGAAACAATGGTCGCCCCTGAAGGGATTGCAGTTTACATAGAAGCACGACACATGTGTATGGAGATGAGAGGGGTAAAAGAGGATCAAGCAATCACTCGCACCACCGTATGGCGAGGAAGTTATCGTAGTGATCCTGCCTTACGAACTGAATTTTTTACCTTAAGTGGGTTACAACGTCATGGCTAAATCATTTGTTCTTATTACCGGTGCTGCAAAGCGATTGGGGAGATCTTTTGCCCTCAGTACAGCAGCACTTGGGTATGATATTGCTCTTCATTATGGAAAGAGTAAGACAGAGGCTGAGCAAACAGCTGATGAGATTCGTTCTTTAGGGCGAGATGTTCTTCTCATTCAAGCCGACTTACTCGATGAATCTGCCATTAAAGAGATCATTCCAACTATTCATGCACAGGGATCGCTTTATGGGTTAATTAATAGTGCTTCACTGTTTCACAAAGAAGATGAACAAAGTACTACATATGAGAGTTGGAGTGCCACCCAGATGGTCAATGTGACAGCTCCGTTTCTCCTTTCACAAGCTTTTGCCCATTCGCTTAAAGCACATGAGAGTGGAAAGATTGTTAATATTGTCGATTGGCGCTCCTTAAGAGTCGACCCTTCCCACCTCGCTTATACGGTAAGTAAGGCAGCTTTGGTCTCATTAACAAAAAACCTCGCCTCTGCACTAGCTCCCCGTATCACCGTAAATGCACTCGCTCTTGGAGCTATTTTATCTCCAAAAGATCGTTCACACGATTCTTCTTTGTTAGAAGATGTCCCTTTGCAAAGATGGGGAGAAGTGGATGAAGTGACGCAAGTACTCTCTTTTTTACTTACGTGTGCCACCTACACAACAGGAGAGGTGATTCATATCGATGGAGGAAGACATCTATTGTAGGAGTTTGGTATGGATGCTATTTTTATAACGAATTTACGAGCTCGTTCAATTATTGGAATCAATGATTGGGAAAGAGAGAAGCGTCAAGAGATTGTGATTAATATCACCATGTATGCCGATACTTCCCAAGCGGGAGCAACTGATGATTTAAACGAGAGTGTGAATTACCGCACTATTGCCAAAAAAGTCCTCAGTTATGCCGAGCACTCCGAGCGTTACACCCTTGAAGCATTAGCTCATGACTTTGCTACTATCTGCTTGCAAGATCCGTTAGTGGAAAAAGTGAGAGTAAGAGTTGAAAAACCTGGAGCTGTCAGATTTTCCGATTCAGTGGGGATAGAAATTGAACGCTCACTTCATGAGGTGTAATTATGCATGAAGTAGTACTACTTCTTGGCTCAAACATTGAACCAGTGAAGTACATCAAAGAGGCGTATGATCTTCTTAAAAAGAGAGTTACTCTTATAAAAGTCTCTTCAGTATGGCAATCAGATGCTGTAGGATCTGACGGTCCCCCATTTTTAAATGTGGCACTGTTGGTTGCAACTCACCTTGATCAAAGCACGTTGGTAGATGAGATTTTACATCCAATAGAACAACAACTAAAACGGGTGCGAACTGAAGATAAAAATGCTCCTCGTACGATTGATATCGACATCATCATCTGGGATAAAAAACTCATTGATCAAAAGCTGTTTACCTATGCCCATCTTGCAGTTCCTACTAGTGAAGTAATCCCTCACTTTGTATCGCCTTTTAATCAATCTCTGAAAGAGGTTGCTAAAAAGCTGATGAAGAGCACCATCATAGAACAAAGAGAGGATCTCTTACTTCTCCCTTTTTGGATATGTTAAACAGGCACTTTAGAAGAACTCTTTCATCCATTACAATAAAAGATGTACATCACAGGAGGGTAGAATTCTCAAACAGTTCTCTTTTATGAAGAAGGTGTTCATCTTATTGTTAGTTCTCAGTATTCTCTATGTTCTTATTGGTGCAGTAGGAGTTTTTTACATCCATCGCCCTCAAGAGAGTTCGTATCGTAGTGATCATCGCCCATCACGCTTTTACTCTGAGAGTATTGGAGTCGATAAAGCCCTCATTATTGAAGATCGAATCTTATCAGCTGTCACACGAATTAATCTTATTGAAGGAGCTCAAAAGAGCATCGATCTTGCATACTACGCTGTCCATAATGGGGTAGTGAGTGACACATTTTATGCTACTGTGTTTGAAGCTGCCCAAAGAGGTGTAAAGGTACGCCTCCTCTTTGATGGGATGTTTCATAACTTAAAGGGGCTTCAGCTATCGACATACGAGGCTCTGATTTCTCATCCAAATATTGAAATAAAGTTGTATGAACCTCTTAATCTGTTAAAACCTTGGACACTTCAAAATCGTCTACATGATAAATTTCTCATTGTTGATGATGTGTATGTCCTTATTGGAGGGAGAAATATTGGGGATAAGTACTACTTAGAGCATTATGATAAACCGGTAGTAGAAGATCGAGATGTTTTTATTCTCAACAGTGATTCTTCCAAGTACCCTCAAAGTGTCTTATCTCAATTTCACTCTTATTATGAGTTACTTTGGAACCACCCGTACTCACACATAAAGAAATCAAGATTGTCACACCATAAGGGAATAGAGGCTCAACAAAGATTAGTGGCACAACTACACAAGACAAAAGAAGAGTTTCCACAACGCTTTAAAGATCCTATTGATTGGGAAGAGTATGCCCTTCCCACAAACAACATCACACTCATTACAAATCCGATTGCACGGTTCAATAAAGAGCCACACATTCTCATGGAACTAGATGCAATAGCTTCTCAGTCTGATGAGTCGATCTACCTTCAAAGTCCTTATATCATCCCTACAAAGCGAATGCTTTCGTATTTCTCAGATCTCCAAGGTTCACCGAATCTTCATTATATCACTAACTCTGCCCGAACAAGTCCCAACCCCTTTGCTTTAAGTGGATATATGAAATATCGAAATAAGATTTCTAAGAACTCTGCCTCGTTAAGTGAGTATCAAGGCCCTGGTTCAATTCATGCTAAAACATATCTATTTGATAAGCGTTTAAGCGTGGTTGGTTCTTTTAACCTCGATGCACGAAGCTCCTTTTTAAGCACTGAAAGCATGGTCGTTATTGATAGTGTTCCTATTGCCAAAGAGTTAATAACCCATATGAATAACCTTACTTATAACAGCTATCACTACGACTTTGAAAAGAACACCATCTCTTGGACAAAGAGGGTACTATTACGAATAATTCAACTTCTTCTTTATCCATTTAATCATTTTTTATAACCATGAATAGAAAGAAATGAAGATTAGGAGTCTTATTACCCTATCGTTAGTGATGTAAAAATAAGAGTTGAGAGAGTCGTAGCTTATCCATTACGATAGTAAGTAGTTGGGTTGATATATATGAGATCGATTGTGAAGTAGCTATGGGAGAGAACATATATGAAAAGCGATCTACTTATTATTTCCTCGAATAAGGGTGATACCGAAACTATCACAAAAGCGATGACGTTACGACATGTTACTTCTGTTGATCGAATAAGCCAAGCTATTGAGATGTTCAATAAGCGCGCACTTCCACACGTAATATTACTAGATCTCGATGATGATGAAGAGCAATGGAAGTTGTTTATTACACAGGTGAAAAGTAGTGAGCACAGTCGCTATAGTCGCATCATCGTTCTTTCAAGAGAGCAGCACATAAAAAAAGAGGAAATCGCCTTTACCCTTGGAGCGGATGACTTTTTACGTAGGCCATTAACTCACGCTTCAATTTCTAAAGTGTTGGCTCTTCATAGTGATTTATTGAGAGCTCAAGAGCTTGAAGCTGAAATCCTTGATACGGAGACTGTCTTACATACCCTTTTTGAACAATCCCCCATGGGAGCAGTATTAATCTTTTCCAAACAAGATGAGGATGGGGATGTTACACGAAAAGTGTTAAGCAACTCTGCTTTTCAAAAACTTTTTGGTTACACCAGTGAGGAAATACAACATAAAGTTCTTTCCGATTTCACATATGCTGAACAGCCTCATGATGAGTTTCCTTTGCATCACGCACTGATAACTAAAGAAATTGATCACTACTCTCTTGAAAAAAAGCTTAAACGCAAAGATGGTACCCCCTTTTGGGCAATGGTTAACGCAGCACGAATACATATAGGGACGCTCTTCGAGAATAATTATTTGTTTTTATTGCAGGACATCTCTAAAAGAAAGAAATTAGAACAAGAGCTTTTTGAAACCGAACAGAGTCAACGAACCTTATTAAGTAATATCCCCGGGATGGTGTATCGGAGTAAAAATGATGATTATCTTACGTTGGAGTATATCTCTGATGGTTGTTATGAACTGACAGGGTATAGACCAGAGCAATTACTTCAGTCTCCTTCTACAGATTATTATGAAATTGTTGCCCCTGAATATAGAGATATTATCGTTGCTACTATTCAGAAGCAGTTGCTTACTCAAGATCAAGTCCGCATAGAGTATGAAATCATTACAGCTGATCAAAAACGAAAGTGGGTGTTGGAACTTGCTAAGATGACCAAAAGAGTTGGTGCTGATGAAGACGTTTTGGAAGGTTTTGTCCTCGATATCGATAAGGAGAAACGGGTAGAACTTCAGTTAGCCCATCAACATAGACACAATCACCTTACAGGACTTCCAAATCGCCAAGCTTTAGAAGAGAGATTAGAGTCCGATTCAAAAAAACTTCTTAAAGGGAAGCGAGCTCTGTTATCGATTAACTTCACCCCTCTTTATATGATGAGTTTACGTTTTGGCCATAATTACGTCCAAGAAATCATTAAACGAGTTGCCACAACCTTAGCAACCTTTGTTAATCATTCCATTGAGGTCTACGGAGTATTTGATAACCGCTTTATTATCTATGTCACTTCATACAAAGAAAAATCATCACTTACACACCTTGCGTTACAAGTTAAAGAGCAGGTAAATAAGCTTCTCTCCTTAGAACGAATTAGTTGGGGGATAGGAATCTTTGAGCTTGATTGGAGTACTCCTTCTGATTATAAAGATGGTCTTAAGTATGCTCTTGTTGCAAGTGAGAATGCCATTAATGTTCATAGTAGAACTTCTTCAATAACATTTTATGACAAAACAATGAGTGACAATATCAACAAAGAATCCACGATTCTCTTTGAGCTAGATCAAGTGTTATCGGGAGTAGATACCGATCGAATATATCTTAACTACCAACCCATTGTTGATATAAGAAGTAACACTATTGTGGGCTTTGAAGCGTTAGCCCGTTTTACAAGCCATACATACGGAGCAGTAAGTCCGCTCTTGTTCATCCCTATTGCAGAGAAATATGAATTAATTACCCCTTTAGGAAATCTGATTATTGAACAAGCTATTGAGTGTTATAAGAATATAAGAAAGCATGGTTATACAGATGTAGGCATCTCTATTAATATCTCCCCGTACCAGCTCCTCAAAGAAGAATTTGTCCCGAACATCAAAAAGGTATTTACTCAACATGGAGCTAAGGCATCACATTTCACTTTAGAGATTACAGAAACTGGGGTCAATTCAACTTATATGCAATTAAATCAGTCGCTTCAAGAGTTACAAGACTTTGGGTTTAACATTGCTATTGATGATTTTGGAATCGGGTATTCCTCGTTTGCCAGAGAGAGTGAATTGAGTGTCGATTTTCTTAAAATTGATAAAATATTTGTCGATAAACTGATAACCCAAGGGTCGGAGAAAGCCCTTATTTCAGATATCATTTCGATGGCCCACAAACTTGGACACCAAGTTATTGTTGAAGGAGTTGAACACCACGAGCAACGAGAACTTCTTCAAACAATGAATTGTGATATGTACCAAGGCTTTGTCTTTAGTAAACCAGTTGATCAACAACATATCTTTAGCCTACTTGAGAAACACTATAAAAAGAGATAGTACAGTCTTTGTATTACGTATAAGAGCACTCATACCTCAAAAAACAATGTATCTATATGAAAAACATCCCGAGCGGGTATAAAAATAGCAATATCTCAATAAATCAACCCGAGCGGGTATAATTATCATAATATCCTTGCAAATCAACCCGAGCGGGTATAAAGTGAGGTATGGATGAATTATCTCAATTAGTTAAAGAATATCGAAAAAGAGCTCACCTCACTCAGAAGGAATTTGCATTACTAGCTGGGGTAGGGGTGAGATTTGTTCGAGAATTAGAACAAGGGAAACCAACTCTACAACTCGATAAAGTAAATCAAGCATTGCGCTTATTGGGTTTTAGGTTGGCTCCTATTCCTATCAAAGTAGAGGATCAATAATATGGCTTACCGCTCAGCACAGGTGTTTATACACAACGTTTTGGCAGGAATACTTAAAGAGACAGATCAAGGGTATACCTTTAGCTATAATGAAGAATATCTCAAAAGCGAGCGTGCAGTGAGTGTGAGTTTAACACTCCCTTTACGTGATCAGGCTTATGTAAGTGCTACGATGTTTCCTTTTTTTGATGGTTTGATTCCCGAAGGGTGGCTTTTAGAGATATTCTTAAAAAACTGGAAACTTGATGCTAAAGATCGGATGGGACTATTACTCGTTGCATGTACAGATACGATCGGGTCTGTGACGTTAAAGAGGCTTACATGAAAAAAAGATGTTTGCATTGTAATAAACTTATAGCAGATGAACACAATCACAATCAGTGGCACTCATCGTGTATTAAACAATTTTTTGGTGTATCCTCTTTACCTTCACTTGATCTGTCCACTGAGTTTCTTGAACAATCTGTTACTCAAAGTGTACAAAAAGGGCACGCAATTCCTGGTGTTCAAAAGAAACTATCTTTACATTTATCAGAAGAGCAACACAAAGGCCAATTAACACTTGTCGGATACCCGCTCGGATATATCCTTAAACTTCCCAACTCGAAATACCCGTATCTACCAGAGTATGAACATGTCACGATGCACTTAGCCTCTTTAGCAAAGATAGAGACAGTCGAACATGCTTTATATCGCCTTAGTGATGGAACATATGCATATATAAGTAAACGTATTGATCGAGTTAACTATCATAAAATAGCGATGGAAGATTTTTGCCAACTTGGGGAGAGGTTAACAGAAGATAAATACCGCTCATCATATGAGCAACTTGGAAAGATTGTGAAACGCTACTCTCCTCGCTTACTGGATGCCATTCATCTGTGGTATCTTCTAGTGTTCTCTTTTATCACTGGCAACAGTGATATGCACTTAAAGAACTTCTCTCTTTACTCACCAGATAACACACATTATGTGTTAACACCCGCTTATGATTTACTTCCTACTAATCTGATTCTCAAAGAAGACCTAGAAGAGAGTGCTCTTACATTACGTGGGAAACGGAGTAAACTTAACCGAGAAGATTTTTTACACTTAGCTGAAAGATTTGGCATGAACAACAAAGCATCAGAGACACTGATGAATCGATTGGTGAGTCTTGAAGGACAACTTTATCAAGAAATTGATCAAAGCATGTTACCTCTTCAAGAGCAAATAGCATATAAAGAATTGATTGGTTCAAGGATAGACAGACTTAGAGTACGTTAAACTCTAAGTCTGTGAATAATGGTCTTATAAGAATATGAATGGTAAAGATTAAAGAGGAAGAACTGTTTTATCAAACTCGTTGTTAATCACTTGAGCTAAACTGGCATACATGGCTGTTGCTCCACAAAAGATTCCTACCCAACCTGCGATGAGTTTAATAGCGGTACTTGAAGTAAAGTCGGCTATAGCTAGTAAGAAAAAGAGCAGTGTAAGAGAAGCAAATACTAACTGTAAAGCTCGGTTATGTTTTAAAGTTCCCACAAACATTAAAAGAGTAAAGATTCCCCATACTAAGAGGTAAAATCCCATACTTACATCATCGGCTGCTTGAATTGCTGCAAAAGGGTTCATCCAAATAAGGATTAAGGACCACCAGAAAAAGCCGTATGCTGTAAAAGCGGTAGCTCCAAAGACGTTATTTTTTTTAAACTCCATGACTCCAGCAATAATCTGGGCAGCTCCACCTAAAGCAAAGCCCATGGCGACAATAACAATCGAAAGGGGGATAATCCCTGCGTTGTGGATATTCAGCAAAAGTGTCGTCATGCCGAAACCGAGCAAACCAAGTGGCGCTGGATTTGCAATTGTGTTATTACTCATTATTTCCTCACTATAAATATACTTAGTAAAACATATCAGAGGTACCATACATACGCTTTTCATGCAAGAGGGATGTTGTTTTTGTGTTGTTGTTCTGCGAAAACGATACCTCTTTTTGAATAACGGATGAGACTGTTTTTCATGAAATGAATAAGTGTGAACACAATCAAAGTAGAACACGGTTTTAATCTCTCTCCTTGACTATGGGTAAGAGTATTAATATATCTAATATAGAACACATACACAGGTATGTGGGGCCATTTGAGACTTATTGCCTACACCTGACCCATGAATAAAGACTATCGGTATCACATGAACCGAGGAGGGCGGGATGAAAACATACACTTACATTATTATAGGCGGAGGCTTAGCAGCCGATGCAGCAGTGAGAGGAATACGAGAGCGTGATAAAGAGGGCTCAATATGTCTGATCAGTTCAGAAAATGTAGAGCCCTACGTAAGACCTAATCTCACTAAAGGTCTTTGGAAGGGTAAAGAGATTAAAAAGATTTGGTGTCACACTGAAGATCTTGGAGCGACTCTTATTCTTGGGAGAAAAGTAACACACCTTTATCCTGATCAAAAAAGACTACTCGACGACCAAGGAGATGAATACTCCTATGAGAAGTTATTACTCGCTACCGGCGGAGATCCCATTAAACTTAAATTTGGAAAATCTCTTATTCAATATTATCGCACCTTAGCTGATTACCAAAAACTGCGCTCTCTTACTGATTCAAAATCCTCATTTTTGATTATTGGAGGAGGCTTCATAGGAGCTGAGCTTGCTGCTTCTTTGAAGCAAAATAGCAAAAACGTTACAATGGTCTTTCCCGAAGAGGCTATAGGAGAGAAGGTGTACCCTAAAGGGTTAGCTTTATACCTCAATGATTATTATAGAGATAAAGGTGTGAGAGTCGTCGCAAAAGAGACTATTGTTGATGTACAACAACATGGTGAACATATAGTTGCACTCAGTGCCAAAGGTGAAAAGTTTATAGCTGATGGGGTTATTGCTGGTATAGGAATTAGACCAAATATAACATTGGCTCAAGAAGCATCGATTATAATAAGTAACGGTATTGATGTTGATGAGTACCTACAAACATCTCAAAAAGATATTTGGGCTGCTGGGGATGTAGCTAACTTTTATCACAACATGTTGGAAAAGCGAGTTCGACTCGAGCATGAAGATAATGCTGTGGCTATGGGAAAAGTTGCCGGAAGGAATATGGCAGGAGCTCTAGAAGCATATACCTACACCCCTATGTTCTACTCTGATCTTTTTGAATTAGGTTACGAAGCGGTAGGGGAACTTGATAGCAGATTTGAAATAGTCAGCGATTGGTCTGAGTTGTATAAAAAAGGAATTATCTACTACCTCGATAACAATCAGATTAAAGGTATCCTTTTATGGAATGTGTGGGACAAAGTTGATGATGCACGTTCTTTATTAGAGAGAAAGAGAACGTATCTAAAAGATACCATTAAAGGGCTCTTGTGAGAGTTCACAATCACATGAACGAAGCACTTATTGCTTAATGAACCTCTTTATACTGAACTTAGTGTGACACGCTCTGTCAGTCTGAAGATTTGAAGTTATATTGTGGTATGATTCGTTCAATGATATCTACTGTTGGTCCGATATGATTGATGAGCTCTTCAAACGGCTTATAGGCCAAAGGAGACTCATCAAGGGTCCCTTTATGAACACTTGTAGTATAAATGCCTTTCATCATCGTATGGTACTCTCTCATCTCAAGAGTTCTTTTCGCCTCTCGACGACTGAGTACCCGACCAGCTCCATGAGGAGCCGAGAAGTTCCAATGTGCATTCCCTTTACCCACACACAGCAGTGATCCATCTCTCATATTAAGAGGAATGATGAGCTCTTCCCCTTGTTGGGCTGAAACAGCTCCCTTACGAAGAATCATATTATGTATGTCTATGTAGTTGTGAATTGTAGAAAAGCTCCGTACAGGAGAAAGACCTAAGCCTTCAACGATTGTTGAAGCCATCGCTTTACGGTTCACATCAGCAAATTGTTGCATAATGTGCATGTCGTTGAGATAATCGTCAAATGCAGCTCCCTCTAAGTGTGCTAAAGGATCTCTTTGATCTTTACTCGCTATTTTTTGGTAGTGTTTAGCAACCTGAAGGCCAAGATTCCGACTTCCTGAATGTATTACTAAATAACTCTCATCGGCACTGTTTTTATTAAGTTCTATGAAATGATTACCCCCTCCAAGGGTCCCGATACTGAGACTGCCACGTTGTAGGTCGACATGCTTCTTACACATAAGTTGATGTGTATCAATGAGGTCGTTGTATTGATGAGGTTGTGTTCGAATCTTAAAGCCTGCAGGAATATTGTGTTTAATGTATTCATCAAGAGTTTTAAGATTAAGATCAACATGGCCAAGAAGAACTACTTCCAAACCGCAACCGATATCTACACCAACTAAGTTAGGAACAACAGTGTCGGTGATTGTCATTGTTGTACCGATAACTGAGCCAGCACCACTGTGTACATCACTCATAATTCGAATTTTACTACCCTTAGAAAACTCTTTTGCCAACAGGTCTTTTATTTGGTCGATAGCACCTTGATCTACTTCAGTAGGATGAGAAAAGACAACAGCTTCGTTGTAATGGCCTTTGATGGTAAACATAATCACCTCTTATCTTCTTTTATTATAGGCAAATAGGTCATCATGAGGCAAGCGACACCGACTCTTATCTAATCCCAGAGCTCTAAGAACAACTTTCTTTAAGTAAATCAAGAAATCTGCTTTTTTTGCTCACTTGAATAATTTCAGTAGGCCTAATGAACTTTGCTATCTCTCACCCTAGCAAAAGAGGTTTCGGCCAGAGAAAAGCTGTTTCTTTGTCCCTATCAAAGATAACTTCACGTCCTTCATACACGTATTCTCTGTAAAAGTATTAGGGCTATACCCATACAAAGGTTGCTAAAAGTAAAGTTTTTAAGGTTATATGCACTAATACTTTGTTTACTTCTCTAGTTTTTAGGGTTATAATCATACAAAAGGAGTGTTTTTATGATTGACCGACCTCTTTATTATGATCAAATAAAACCTTTTATTGGAAAACCCTTCATCAAAGTGATTACCGGAATACGGCGTTCAGGGAAGTCAAGTATGATGCAGTTGGTCCAAAAAAGACTGTTAGCAGAGGGTGTCAAAGAGGGTGACATAATTTCGTTAAACTTCGAAAGCATGAAATTCTATGATATTCGAACTTCTGTCGCTCTATATGCCTATCTTTCTGAAATACTAGAGAAAAAAGATAAGATTACGTATCTCTTTTTTGATGAGATACAAATCGTTGAAAAGTGGGAAGAAGTTATAAATTCGCTACTAGTTGATTTTAATGTTGATATCTATATCACAGGATCAAATTCGCATCTGCTCTCATCAGAACTCTCAACTCTTTTGACAGGGAGATTTATTCATATTCATATGCAAGTCCTCTCTTTTAAAGAGATGGTGTTATTTCGATCAGAAAACAAGGAGACCTTAGATGCTCTGTTGTGGCTATACATTCGTCGTGGAGGATTTCCCTCTATTCATGTGACCAGCGAATATGATGAGAAATCCTCTTTCACCGTCATTGAAAATATTTTTGACTCGATTGTTTTACGTGACGTTGTTCAACGTTATAAAATACGAGATGTTGAATTACTCCGAAGGATTCTCTCCTTTATTGTTGATACTATAGGAAATACTATTTCTGCAAAACGGATTGCTGATTATGTTAAAAGTCAAGCGAGATCTGTTGATATAAACACGGTCTATAATTATTTAGAAGCGTTAGCTAGCTCATATTTGATTACTAAAGTACAACGTTATGACATTCAAGGGAGAGCGATTCTAAAAACCCAAGAAAAATATTATCTTGCGGACTCGGGGTTACAACATGCAGTGTTTGGTTATAGAGATCGACACATCTCAGGGATAGTAGAGAATATCGTATATTGTGAATTAGTGAGGCGGCAATATAGTGTATACATAGGGAAGATAGGCTCTAAAGAAATTGATTTTATTGCCGAGCAATCGGCAAAAAAAATCTATATACAAGTCGCTTATAAACTTGAGAGTCGAAAAACTATTGAAAGAGAGTTTGAACCACTCATATCAATTCGTGACTCATATCCAAAATTTGTGGTCACTATGGATGATCACTTTGATGACATTATTGAGGGAGTGCGTCATATACACCTTTTACAGTTTCTTACTGATGAAAATCTCTTTTGATTAAATCACTGGTAAGTTGCAATCATTCAACATCGCATTCTGCAATATGATAGGATTGTGTAGTCAAACAATTGACCATTAATATGATAGCGAAGGCCTATCATCAAAACAACACTTTCCATTAGAAGGGGGAATATGGTGAGTAAATCAACCAATCATCTCTTCAGCTTCCAACATTGAGTAGTATCCTTCATCACTGAAAATAACATGGTCTAACAGTGTTATTCCGAGTAAATTGCCTGCTTGGGTTAATCTTTTAGTCACTTGATAATCTTCGGGACTCGGGCGTAGATCTTTACTTGGGTGGTTATGGGCAACAATGATACTTGTAGCTCGTTCAATGATGGGTGTGCTGAAAACCTCCAACTATAGTTAACTACTTATACAGTATAATGTTAAATATATTATATTGGTGTAAAGGAGCATAACCTAAACTATAGGAACACTCAATTCCTAATAGGTAGAAATCTCAAAATATTGCAACTTAACTTACAATTTGAGCTATTAATACGCTCTTATCGAAGATATTCTTCACATTATTGCCATAGGCCTCTACCAGTATGAGAAAGGATTTTATCTGTATTTTGTATCAAGGGGGATTATTCCCCTCTCAGCTCTGAAATAGAGGTTTTATTGGATTATTGGGTTAGCAAGTCAAAAAGTCAGGAGGGTGAATTAGGGAATATTTATGAGCAATTAGAAAAGAAATTTCCCTAAATTAGAATTGTCGCCAACACACTTCTCTCAGGAATTTCTTGATTATTTTATCATCTTTGCCTTCGTAGTAGGCGATTAGGTGGGTTCTAAATGTCTCGACTTCTCTTTCAGGGATTACGAGGAGTCCTTTACCCCTTCCAATAAGGAAATGGTTGGAAAATACCACAGCTGTGCGTTTATTTCCGTCATTGAAGATTTGAGCTTTCATAACATACAAGCACAAATCAATGGCGATATCGATCGGTGCATCTGCTGATGTAGTCAATTCTATTATTTGGTCTTTTACATCCGACTCCATTGGAATTGGGGGGATGTAATTTGTACCTCCAATTGTAACAGGCACACTCCTTGGTTTCCCTCCTGATTCGTAAAACCCTTCATTAACTAAACGAGCGATATGACAGAGGATATCGTAGTCACTATGAGCCGCAATTACGTCCTTATCCAGTATGAATTCCCATGCGTTCTTCAGGTTAATTATCTTCTGAATGTCTGAAGGACTTATTCCGGTTACCTTACCGTTTTCAAGGATTGTTTCAGTTTGTGGAAACGTGGTAGCAACACCTTCGAGTACTGCTTGATCATAGATCAAACTTTTGACATTGATTCGGGCAAAATCTACATTGAGGGCCACCCGCTGAGAAATCGGCTTTTTTTGGTAGCCAGCTTGAGCAAGCTGTCGGTCTACCAATCTTATTTCCTTACGAAGATCTCGGACCATTTTAACCTGACGAAGCAGGAGGGTATGAAGTTCTTCCGAATATTTGCCCACATATTGAGATGTGAGTTTACCTGCTAAGCGCTTTCGTACGTAGAGGTATTTACCTTCTTCAATGCTTTTGATCTCAACAGTCCCTTCATAAGGAATGAATGTTAGGCGAGATTCGAGTTCCGCCCTCTGGCGGAGCAATTCGGGGACAGTTGACATGGCACACCCCCTTTAGGGAACAATCATGCATAAATAATCAACTAAAGTTCCCTAAATATCAATAGATTTCACGTTGGAATCTTCAAAGGTGACCAGTGAACTTTGGCAGAGAAGGAACAGGTAGTAGGGAGAGAAAAGAAAAAGGCAAACCCTATCTTAGGTTTGCCTTCTTGTGGTTATTGACTGAGATTGATGCAATCTGGCAGAAGTAAGAACTACTTGGCGAGTAGGGAAGTACCCCCTTCTTAAAATGCTTACAGACCCTCTTCAATATATTTCTTTCTGTCTCCCGCTTTAAAAGCACTGATGTATTCAGAGGGGATGGATGGAATATCAAGCCCTGATGAAATGTATTCAAATTCATCTTGAGAGTTTTTATTGAAGAAAGATATGAAATCTTGTAGTACCATAAGTTAAATCCAATTATTTTACTCCATTATAACAGGATTATCTTATTTTTTAGCAATTATTCATTTTCATATGAGCTTCACACCATTACGCCTAAATGAGCACGTATAAGATGAAGGGGGATGTTGATCTATCTGTGCTGTGTTCGCCCTTCTGGGCTCCTACCTTGTTTGTCACTTCATAATCCATAATCATCTGCAAGAGCAGATACATAATTGAACGCAACGGATTGTTGCTATCATTAGAGAATAGTTTTTCCAGCAATTCTTTGGTTTTAGACTCTTAATCTACTTGATATGCATTATATCCTTGTGTACTTGAGACAGATGTAGTTCTAACTGTAGTTCAGTCTCCCATCGACGCCTTTTATTGCGATGATTCTGAATGTCACTCATCCCAGGGGCGCCAAGTATGCGAGGGTGAGAAATATTGCATTCAGCGTCACCTTCTTTCCCATTGAAATCATCCTATAGGAAAAATCATAAGGTTATAGATCCGTTGTAGCACTCTGTACCGTAGTTTCCAAAATATTGAAAACTATCAACAAAAAGTTTACAAAATATTGAAAACTATTTGGGCAGCAACATTCCATTCCGAGTCCGGTCATCGAGCCGTAACCCATCGGGCTTGTTACATCTCGTATGGCATATGAAGCCTTCTATTAATTAGTATTGATAATGGTATATGTCAATAACCGGGTGAAAAAACTTTCCCCAAAACCAACTTATAGCCTTTATGTTATCTGCTCGGGAGAGTTCGCTTCAGAGAGTGTTCGACTCTTTTAGCAAAAGCAACATCTGTTTTCGGTAGTACAGGTTTTACTGCTCGAATTGCCATATACAGTTCTTCGTGGATGAAGCTATGAAGGATTATTACTCGCAGCTCTTGTGTGCCCATGAGTTGCTGGTAATGGAAGAAGAGAGACAGGGAAGAGAAGATCCTTATGGGTACCTAACATGATAAGAAGTTCACCTTTGTGTTAGAGAATTCTTAATAGGAATCTCCTAATTCCTTTCAATATCTCCTAGTTTGTAGTATCTTTTAGGAAATACAGTAACATTCTGGGGGATGTAATGCGGCAGTTTGATTATTCAAGGCTACAGAATAATAGATGGGATGGGGAAATTCTATCGTTAATTGCTCAAATTTATGCCTACAAAGGGAAACAGGAACTGTACAATAGAACGAAGCCGGCACAGTTGGAACGATTAGTTAAGATTGCAAAAATACAAAGCACAGAAAGCTCTAATAAAATAGAAAATATAGGTACATCCTCTGCTAGAATGAAACAACTTATGGCTGAACGAACCGCACCGAGAAATCGTAATGAACAAGAGATTCTTGGTTATCGAGATGTATTAGACTTAATTCATACCAATTATGAATACATTGAGATTTCTAAAAATGTAATACTCCAATTTCATCGTGATTTGTTGCAATACACACCTTTGAGGTATAGAGGACAATTTAAGAGCACTCAAAATTATATCAGTGAAACATTTAGTAATGGCTTAACAAATATAATTTTCACTCCTTTGGAACCATATAAAACACCCCAAGCAATAGATGATAGTTGCGAAAGTTACAAACGAGTCATTGCTTTGGAAGCTATAGAGCCTCTATTATTAATTCCAATTTTTATTCTTGATTTCCTCTGCATTCACCCATTTAATGATGGAAACGGTCGTATGAGTAGATTGCTGACAGCTTTGTTACTCTATAAGAGTGATTTCGTAGTTGGTAAATATATTAGCATCGAAAAGAAAATAGAGACTACAAAACTGGAGTATTATGATGCATTAGCGAGATCTTCAAACAACTGGAAAGAGCAAGAGAATGATTATCTCCCATTCATAAAGTATATGTTGGGGATTATTTTAAGTTGTTATAGAGATTTAAATGAGCGAATTGAGGCCTCTGATCGTGCGAGTTCGGCATACGATATTGTAAAAATCGTAGTAGATGATACATTAGGTAAATTTACCAAACAACAAATTTGGGAACTTTGCCCTAGTATTGGCAGAGCTTCTGTTGAAAATGCCTTAAAAAAGCTCACTGAAGAGAAATTCATTTTACGGTTAGGTGCGGGTCCCAGTACCGCATACATAAAAAACAGAGATATTACCCAAATATAATATTTTTTCTGGAATTGAATCTCCGTCGTGAAATAAAAAAATCCCCTAACCAACACCAACATCTCCTAAAAATTAGAGGTTTTAGGAGATGATAACTGGGTGATCCAGTGACTATTACCAGTCCAAAGAAAAACCCTTCAAATTTTTATGATTGTTGCACCAGCTGCGATGGTTTCAAGCATAGATATCTTACTCAATAATTGTGAGTCGAGGAACGATCTATCAAGTTGTGTAGTATCAGAATCGTGTCTCCCTACAAAGAATGGCAGTCAATAATCTTTGAATCGATTAAAACAAAAGAATGATACCGCTTCTCTGATCGTTTCACACCTCAAAGAAGAACATTCTTGGCTGGATTCAGTTGCCGCTTCTAAAACATAGCAGTATAGTAGGATATGATTACACCCAAAGGAGTTTTTATGACATTTAACGAAGCAAAGAAGCACTATTTTAAGACCCTGCAACAATACGTCCCAATCGTCTCTCGGGTTCATGGAGGAGCTCATCCTGAGTTCCTTGAAGTGCATTCCGTATTCAAAACAATGGAAGAAAAGATGAAAGGTGCGGGTAAGAATCGAGTCGATTTGGAAGGTGAGTTTTCATCCCTTCGGACTATTACCACAAACTACACGGTACCCTCGGATGTATGCGAGAGCTATGAAGCGGTCTACAAGATGCTTGAAGAACTCGATACTGCCTATCGGAACTCGTAGATGCAGCGCTTTATTTTACGCAGTAAAAAAAAGATTGCGGGCCTTGGTGCATTTCTCATCGTTTTGGGATTTGGCAGTACCTTAATCTTTAAGAATGAAGTCCTTGGTGCTGGGGCGTTGATCCTCGCTTCCTTGCTGGGCATCGCCCCGATTGCGATTCAAGCCTACCAAGCCCTTCGGGTGAAGGTCGTCAGCATTGATGTTCTGGTGACAATCGCCGTCGGCGGAGCATTTCTCATCCGAAACTTTGAAGAATCAGCAATCGTAACCTTTCTCTTTCTCTTCGGCTCTTATCTTGAACAGCGTACCTTGAATAAAACCCGCTCGGCGATTAAGGAGCTGACAGAGATGGCCCCCCAAAGTGCTTTGCGCCAGAGTGAAGATGGGGAGTTTGAAGAGATCGACATTGGTGATGTCGAAATCGGGGACACTCTTTTGGTGAAAACCGGAGCGATGATCCCTGTTGACGGAACCGTTCAAAGCGGAGAAGGCTATATCAACGAAGCGAGCATCACCGGTGAAGCGGTCCCAGTTGGGAAGAGTGTTGGTTCACAGGTATATGCTTCGACGATTTTAGATAACGGAACGATCATCATTGAGGCAGAGCGAGTCGGAGAAGACACCACCTTTGGGAAGATCATCGAACTCGTCGAAGAAGCTCAGGACTCCAAAAGCGATACCGAGCGGTTCATCGACCGCTTTAGCAAGTACTACACCCCGGCAGTTCTTCTCCTCGGTGCTTTGGTGTGGCTGGTCTCCAAAGATATCGAACTGGCGATCACGATTCTTGTCTTGGGATGTCCCGGAGCATTGGTCATCGGAGTACCGGTATCGAATGTGGCGGGAATCGGCAACGGTGCCCGACACGGCGTGTTGCTCAAAGGTAGTGAAGTAATTCATCAGTTCAAACGAACCGATACGATCGTTTTCGATAAAACGGGAACCCTTACGGTGGGCAATCCCAAGGTTGGTGATGTGACCTACTACACTGAGGAGGTGGAAGAGATTATCTCTTACATAGTCTCCGTTGAACGGGAGAGCGACCACCCTCTGGCTAGGGCTATCGTTGAATATCTCGGTGAGCGTCCCCTCTATCCCGTTACCAATACGGATGTCATCAAGGGTGGGGGTATTGCCGCCACGGTGAACGAAAAGCAGATCGTGGTGGGAAATGCCGCGTTGCTCGATACCCATTCGATTGCTCTCTCCGATTCGGCCAAAGCCGATATCGCCCGGTATGAGAACCAAGGAAACTCGTTGGTTCTGGCCTCCGTTGACGGAACTCTTGTTGCCCTCTTTGGAATCCGTGATCAAATCCGGGAAGGAGTGAAGACAAACTTAGCTCGCCTGAAACGCTTGGGAGTGAAGAATCTGGTGGTGCTCTCCGGCGATAACCAAGGCACCGTCGATCTGGTAGCGAAGGAACTTGGCCTTACCGAGGCGCACGGAAACATGCTCCCCGAAGATAAAGCTGCATACATCAAAGAGCTTCAGAAAGTTGGCCATATCGTCGCTTTTGTCGGCGACGGGGTGAATGACAGTCCCTCCCTTGCCCTCGCCGATGTTGGCATCGCGATGGGTAGCGGAACCGACGTTGCGATCGAGACGAGCAGTGTTGTTCTGATGAACAGCGATTTTAACCGCCTTCCTCACGCTCTCGGCCTGGCCAAAGCAACTGCGTCAAACATGACCCAGAATATCGTAATCGCAGTCGGGGTTGTCATCTTCCTTCTCTTGGGTGTGTTCTTCAGCGATTGGATGAACATGTCGGTTGGGATGTTGGTTCACGAGGGAAGTATTTTAGTGGTAATATTGAATGGGATGCGCCTGTTGCGCTACCGTTTGCGATCATAAGAAGATAAGGAGAGATACCTATGGCGAAAGCAACGATACAGTTGGAAGGACTTGCCTGTCCTTCATGCATGCAGAAGATTGAGGGAGCTACCAAAGCCCTCAACGGAGTAACGAAAGAGAGCATAAAAGTGTTGTTTAACTCCAGCAAAGTGAAACTGGAGTTCGATCCTTCAGTCATCACCATTGAAGAGATCGAGAAAGCAATTACCACCGTCGGCTACGATGTGACGAAGTCTCAGGTAAAAGCATAATGGTTTGATGTTCGCTGATGTGTACGGCACGCTTTTGGCGTGCCGTTTACACTTCAAATCGATTTGGGTGTCTATGACTTGGTTGTGTTTTTGTAGGTAATGGCTTCTTGAGCACAGACCCGTTCACATTCATGACAAACAAGGCACTCCGCCTTAATGATGCGGTGTTTATCCTCCTTGACAATTGAATGTGCAGGACATACACGAGCGCAGCGAGTACAATTATTGCATGCCGTTTTGTCAATGGTCATTGCCCATTTTGAAAAGCGGGCCGGCAAACTAAGAATTGTTCCATAGGGACAGAGGTAGCGATGCCAGAGAGCCTCATCAAAGAACGTTGAGATAACCACGCCAAGAATTAACAAAACCGGAAGAACGGGGAGCTTCTTGTCGGTCGTAAAGACAAATCCCATCGTACCTAAGAATAGAAGCAAGACAATGATCCGCGGTACGCCACTTGTAATCCAGGATGGCATCTTGCTTCGTTTCACCTTCTTCTTTTTCTTTATCCATCGAATTGGTGTAATCAGGGTATTGATCGGACAAAGCCATCCGCAATAGAAACGACTGAA
Source organism: Sphaerochaetaceae bacterium (assembly GCA_041655255.1). GTDB lineage: Bacteria > Spirochaetota > Spirochaetia > Sphaerochaetales > Sphaerochaetaceae > JBBAFS01. The sequence continues at coordinate 6,560 of JBBAFS010000007.1, read as the reverse complement.
AAAGAGAGAGAGTAGTGCCGAGCCGAGGAAGATAACCATCCAAGCTTGAACGCGCCCAGTGATAAGCAAGAGGATAAAGAGGGCAAGCGTCAGGAATTGAACACTTCGTTGGATAGTTTTTTTCATGGAATGTTCTCCTTTCTACGTATCGATTGATGTAGCATAGCGGGTTTCATTTCGATAAGCTGTAACATATGTAACACATGGAGAATATATGAAAGAAACGATAGTCTTTAATCCCGAAATCTTAGATACGTTCATCAAGGGCGGTAATGCTCAGCAGGTAACCTATGCAAAAGGTTTTATTATCGCTCTTCAGGGAGATCGTTGTGTAACACTGGATCTCATCCAAAAAGGGTCATTAGCCCTTGAGAATATTGATGAAGAGGGGAGGCTTTTTGTCGCCCAAATCTTCTATCCGGGAGAGATGTGTGGAGCAACGCTATTGTTTGGAAGCAGCAACATCTATCCGATGCAGGTTGTGGCGCATACGGAAACCACTCTTCTTCGGCTGAGTAAAAAGGCAGTGCTGAGTCTCTGTGAACAGGATGAAGGAGTGTTGCTCTCTTTATTGCGGGTAATCAGCGACCGAGCCCACCAATTGGGAACTACCGTCAACCGCCTTTCAACGTTAACGCTCAGAGAAAGCCTGCTCGATCACCTTTTTATGCTCAGTTCCCGGCAACAAACCTCGAGCGTTGTTTTGCCGACATCAAAGAAGGAGCTGGCCGAGTATCTGGGATTTGCCCGTACATCGGTCAGTCGGGAGTTGGCTGCCTTGGAAAAAGAGGGAAGGCTCACGGTTCATGGCAGAACAATTGAGCTTCATGATTTGTAAAGTGGATGATTTAAAAAAAAGAGGGTTGCAATAATTTAAATTTCGTAGTAGGTTAGTGTTCGTTAACTAACTTGAGGAGAAATCATGCTTACCCCGCGCCAAATTGAACTTATTGAAGCAGCTATCGAATTGACGAGCAAAGAAGGTATTCAAGCACTGACCATTCGTAATGTATCCGCTCAAGTTGGGATCAGCGAAGCCGCAGTGTATCGGCACTTTGAGAGTAAGCAGAGCCTGCTCAAGTCTGTTCTTCTCTATCTTGGTGAGTTACTGAACCCATTATTTGAGGAGCTTATCACAACCGACACAAAACCTCAGAGAGCTTTGGCTACATTTTTAACACGCCTGTTTCGGCTCATTGAACAGAATAACGCCTTTACGTTAACGTTGTATGCTGAAGAAACGTTCAACGTTGAGCCCGCCCTGAAGGAAGATTTATTGCATCTCATGACTACCAACCTTGGTCGATTGGCTCAATTTTTTACTCATGCCGCCCGCCTTGGACAATGTCGGACAGATGTTTCTGCCGATCAACTGGCGTTGATTACATTCGGAACAATTCGCCTTTCCGTCTCCACATGGCGACTGAATGACCTAACTCATTCGCTCAGTGAAGAGGGAAATCAATTAATCAAGGTATTCGAAACCTTGTTCTCGCTCACCTAATCAGTATCTGTCTCACCATGAAACGTACTCATGTGTTTGATGTAAGTAAACGTTAACTATTGGAGGATCTATGAAGTTATTTTCTGCTCTGGCGAAACGCCCATTTCTTTTAATTGTGGTTCTTGTAGCGTTGGTTGGTATCTTTGGTTTTTCAATAGCCCGTTCAGCTCAGCTGGAGACTAATCTCAGTGAATACATGCCCAAAAACCATCCGGCCTTTGTCTTCAGCAGTGAGGCAGAGGAAACATTCGGTATCGGTGATGCAATCCTTATCGTGCTTGAAGATCCTCAAGGGATTTATAACACGGCTACATTTGAGAAAATTGATGCGATGACCCACTCGCTTCTCAATGATTTTTCTGATATTGAGGATGTCACCTCCATAGTTGTGGCCGATTCTATCACTAGCGATGACGGCATCTTGGAGATTGAGCCTTTTTATGTCGGGGATACGAGCCAGAAGGCTCTTGATGCAATCCAAGAGAGTGTTTCAAAAAACCCCATGATAGCGGGCAGAATCGTGAGCTACGATGGCAGCGCAACATTACTCATCGTGGAACCTTCTATCGGAAGTGATACGAAAGCCCTCCAGAAAGAGTTGCAACTTTGGATTACGGAATGGGAAGGACCGCAAACAATTCGAATTGCCGGCCGACCGGTAGTTGAGGGCTCGCTTGCTGAACTCGGACCCAAAGATATGGCGATTATGTTCCCATTGGTCGTCGTATCGATGATTATCTTACTCTTTATCCTGCTGCGTTCCATTCGAGATACCGTCATAAATATGATCATCGTGCTCTTGGGAACATTTACTGCGTTTGGAACGATGACGCTGTTTAAGGTTCCTATCTATGCTGTCGATACGATGATTCCGGTGATGTTGATCGCCATCGGGGTTGCCTACGGTATCCATATGCACAATGCAATTCATCATCTCTTGCTCAACAACCCGGCGATCAGTAAGGAGGAACTTGCTCAAAAGGCCTTAAAGCAGATGATTCGTCCAATTGTTATGACTGCACTGACGACGGCAATCGGTTTCGTTTCGTTGATGAGCAGTGAAGTGTTGCCGGTTCGATATTTTGGATTATTCAGTGCGATAGGGGTTATCACCGAGATGATTCTGGCTCTCCTGCTCTTTCCGGCGACCATATATCTTTTGGGAGTTCCCTCCTATCGAAAGAAGATCGATGCCCGAGATGAACCACGTTTTGCCAGAGGGTTGAATCGGCTCACCGCTCAATACCCGCGGTGGATCATGCTCTTTGCTGCCCTTGTTTTGGGCGTGGGAATTTGGGGGGCAAGCAAGGTGTGGATCGATACAAGTTTTCTTGCAAACTTTTCGGAGACTAGTGCAATTGTTGAAACCGACCGCTTTGTCAATGAAAAGTTTGGAGGAACTTCGACGTTGAATGTTGTCTTGGCGGGTATGGAACAAGATCTTTTCAAGAACCCCGAGGTTCTTCAGACGATGGATAAGATGCAGGAAGAGCTGGAAGCCGAAGAGGTTGTTGGCAATACGTTATCGCTTGCGACATTTGTAAAACAGATGAACCAAGTAATGGAGGAATACACCCCTGAAACGTATCGTATTCCCAATTCCCAGGAACTCATCAGCCAATATCTTCTTCTGTATGAATTCAGCGGAGATCCCAAAACATTGGAACAAGTTATTGATTATGAATATGAGACAGCCAACATTACCGTGCAGCTGAAAAGTGACAGTTCAGCGGAGTTGAAACATGTTCTGGAAATTGTCGATTCATATAAACCGCTCTTTGAACAGTTCGGTATTACCGTTGGCTTCGCCGGATCGGGATACAAAGCATTTGTATTCAGTGAACTGTTGCTGAAGGGGCAGATTATCAGTCTTTTGATCTCCTTTGTCATCATCTTCTTGCTCTTGACGGCGCTCTTCAAAAACTGGTGGGTGGGCTTGATCGGAACGATCCCAATTGCCATCACAGCCGTGGTGAATTTTGCGGTTATGGGCATCTTAAATATCCCCCTCAGCTCGGCAACTGCCCTCATCAGCTCTATTGCCGTCGGAATCGGTGTCGATTATGCAATCCACTTTTTGGAGCACTATCGAAATGAACGGAAGCTTGGCCGTAGCCAACGAGAAACAACCCTTGAAACACTCTCCAATACCGGGCGTGCAATCTTTTTCAATGCGATTGCCGTGATGGGAGGATTTTTCGTCCTGCTGTTCAGTGTGTTTCCGCCAAATCGGCAAGTCGGAGCTTTGATCGTCGTTAATATGGCGGTCAGCGCAACCGCAACATTAACCGTTTTGGTGGTGTTGATTCACGTGCTGGAGAAAAGAAATCTTATTCTCTCAAATAAAATAGATACAAATAGAGTGCAAACGAAGGAGTAATGTATGTATAAAAGAACTCGAATCATTGTGATAACGGTAGTGTTACTGACCTCTTGCCTATCATTGACTATCGCCGGACCCTTGGCTGCGGATGAAGTAATGTGGGAGGTCTACAATCGAGACAGCGGGGATACGATGAGCGCCACCCTGACGATGGCCCTCACCAACGCAAAAGGTGCCTCCCGCACTCGCAGCATCGTTCAATATCGAAAGAATGGCGATGGTCTTGAACGAAAGCTTATGTTCTTCCTCACTCCCAACGATGTGAAAAATACAAGTTTCCTCTCTATAAGCTATGAAGACGGAAGAGGAGATGATCAGTTCATCTACCTTCCAGCATTAAAACGAGTTAAAAGGATCGCCAGCGACAGCAAGAGTGATTCATTCATGGGATCCGACTTCACCTACGACGACATGGGCTCGCGCCATCCCGATTTGGATGTACACTCAATCCTCCGCCGGGAGAATATAAACGGAATGTCAACAATTGTCATTCAAAGTGAGGCGAAGGGTAGAACCGAGTATCCCAAAACTATTTCGTGGATTGTAGATGGGAAGTGGGTAGGGGCTCAAAAGGAGTTCTATGATAAAGATGGAAAGTTGGCAAAAAGGCTGAGTATCGATGAAATCAAACAGGTTGAAGGGATCTACGTGATCGGAGATATGACAATGACCAATCTCATTAAAAATACCTCAACGAGAATTCAAATGGATGACGTTCTGTTTAATGTAGACCTTGAGGATCGATTCTTCAGCGAACGTCAAATGCAAATTGGTCCAAGGAGGTAGAAGATGAAAAAAGTCCTTCTTATTGGAACGGTTATTCTGCTCTCCTTTCCCTTGCTTGCGTCCTCCTTCCAGATTGATGGGATGGTCCGATCAAAAGCCGCCTACCGATTCAGCCAGCAGGACCTTCCTGTGCAAGAGATCCTGGTGGATAGTACCATCACCCATTTCGGCGACATAGGTGCACTGAGCATACATCCTGTGGCGTATCTCAAACCAGACAAAAATGTTGAGTTTGATCTGAAAGAGGTATACGCAGATCTCTATTTTGACAATATCGATCTCAGGATCGGAAAACAAACGATCATTTGGGGTGAAGCCGAAGGAGCATTTATAACCGATTTGGTTTCTCCTCGGGATATGCGATCCTTTATTCTTGCCGACTTTACAGAAATACGTAAAGCAGTACCCGCGATCAAAGGGGATTTCTATTTTGGAAACTATACCCTTGAAGGTATTTGGGTTTCCCACCATATCCCCTCAACTCTTCCAGATAAAGATTCGATGTGGGCTCGCAAGCCAACGTTGTTTCCATCTCCGCCTACAATTAAAAGCCCCGAACCGTTCTCCTCTGCTATGAAGCACAGTGAATTCTTTCTGTCCCTTGGGCACTGGGGTGGTAATCTGAATTGGACGATTAATGGCGGTACGATGTACAGCGATGAGCCAGTGATTGCGTCAATGACACCCCCGTTAACATTAAGTCAAGCATATGAGAGATATTCATTTGTTGGCGGGAGCATGAACACGGTAATCGGTTTGGGAGTACTTCGCTTGGAAGCTGCGTTGGCTTTTGATAAACCGATGAATAAGATTGTGCTCGGATCACCTCCTCTGGTGAGTGTGGAAACCCATCCGCAACTTCAAGTATTGGTAGGCTTTGATTGGCCAATGTTTGGTTCACAGTGGTCAGCCCAATATCTGGTAACCTATACCCACGATCATCATGATGCGTTATACAGCCAGATGCGACCCATTCAAGAAGTTGAACAGACCGTAACGCTACGTTGGCAAAAAACTTACTTGGATGAATTACTGACAGCTAAGGTATTTTCATACCTTGAGCTTTCTCCTCTCAACATGTTGCTCAGACCATCGATATCATATGCCTTAGGTAGTGGCGTTATCTTGGAAGGAGGGTTTGAATTCTTCTTAGGGAAAGAAGAGGGCACATTCGGAGCATATTTTGATAACTCGATGATGTGGGCAGCTCTGCGTTGGTACTTTTAATCGGTCTGACTCTGTTTTCAGCGTCTCAAGTAAAAGGTTAGCTTCAACTCACAGCCCATCAACAATAAATGGGCTGCAAGTTGACACTTACCATTAATCATATGCAGTTCTGGAGATTGAAGTTAAAACTGTATAAGTATTGATGGTCCCTTTATCTGACTGGGCAAACTCATAGCCATTTCTGAGATGCTGAAGCCTCTCTTCATGGGTATATCTCTGACGTATTTCTCCCTCCTAGTTATGATAGGGCTATGATATCTATAGGAGAAATGATTAGAAATAGAGATTTATTGGGCGCTTACTATTAACTAGGTGCGGATGTGCTAATGACCTTTTTCAATCTACAATCAAATTACGAACTTTATTATACGCTACCATTCATCCTTTAGGTTGGCTTCTATTCTGAAATTGACGCTTACAATTAAAACATCTCCTTCTCCAACATCGATAGAAATGATTCATCACTAAAAATGAGGTGATCCAATACTTTTATTCCTAGAATTTCTCCTGCTTTTTTTAATCTTTTAGTCACTTGATAATCTTCGGGACTCGGGCGTAGATCTTTACTTGGGTGGTTATGGGCAACAATGATACTTGTAGCTCGTTCAATGATGGGTGTGCTGAAAACCTCCCTCTATACGTTGCTAGAAAGACAATAAG
>JBBAFS010000006.1:0-42391 GCA_041655255.1 Sphaerochaetaceae bacterium | reverse complement strand
CTGAAATAACACTCCCAGGTGAGTTCTAACCCTTTGGCAAAGTTACCAAATTCCTCTTTAAATGCCTTACGAGTTGTGTGTAAATCGGCACAATCGAGCTCTATTCTCATATAGTAGTGATTTGAGCGGGTATCTGAGTGAGTTTGTGAGTGGAGAATGTTATACCCGTTTGAGTAAAAGTATCCACTGACTTTTGTTAAGAGACCTTTACGGTCTTCAGTATGAATTAAAAAGATAATTTTGTTCATCGTGCTGCCTTTAAAATGGTGTTAATTCGACTGTGTCATCATCGGTTTGTACTAAAGCTTCTACTTTCCTTTCAATATCGGTGAGCTCTTTTTCTATCCCTTTGGAAAGAGTTACCCCCTCTTCAAAAAGTGTAAGAGCCTCTTGTAATTCGGTAGTAGGGGTTTTGAGAGCTTCGGTAATCTCTTCTAAACGCTTTAACCGTTTTTCAATGCTCACTTTCATCCTCCTTAATGTGATCAACTGTCACTTCAATTTCTCCATCGGAGAGGTGAATCTGTAGAATATCATCTACTTCTGTTTCATGTTTTGAACTAATCACACGCTTATTCTTCGTTACTATTGCATAGCCTCTTTGTAAAACACAAGAGGGAGACAAACTCTCTAAAAGAGATGATAAAAGGGTATAAGAGTGTTTTCTTAGTTGTAAGAGTGTATCAAATCGCTGGTGTAATCGTTGATGTAGATCATCACTAAAAAGTGATGTATATTCCACTTTTTGTTGAAGTAACTCACCTAATCTTCCAATATTAACTGACCGCGCTGAGGCGTGTAACAACGAGAGTTTGTGCTGCATCAACAGATGTAACGATTGTCGCACTTGTCCAATATTCTTTTGAAGGGTGAGCCAACTCTCACTTACAATTTCTGCCGCAGCTGTGGGAGTTGAGGCACGTACATCACTGGCATAATCACTTAAAGCCCAATCACTTTCATGACCTACCGCACTTATAATAGGGATATCTGAGGCGACGATGGCCTCAATGACTTGTTGATCACTAAATGAGAGAAGATCTTCTAATGAACCACCCCCTCGACCAACAATTAGAATATCTACAAGATTATGCCTATTTGCAAACTCAATTTGAGCACTGATTGATGCAGGGGAGAGCTCTCCTTGGACAATGGCAGGAAGGAGTATGACATTCACAGCTTGAGTTCTTCGATCGAGTGTTTTTATAATATCTTGAATCACAGCTCCAGTGGAGCTGGTAACAACCCCAACTGTTTTAGGGTAGAGAGGAAGACTCTTTTTACGCTCTTGGTCAAAATACCCCAAAGCTGCAAATTCGGCTCTTCTTTTCTCTAATAATAAAAGGATCTCTCCAACGCCACTAGCAACCATCGATTCACAAATGATTTGATACGATCCACGTGGGGCATAAACACTTAAAGAACCTTTCACTATGAGGCGATCTCCATCTTTAGGGATAAAGCCTACTTTCCAAGATGCTTGTTTGAACATGACAGCACTTAAAGAAGAGCTCTCATCTTTGAGTGTAAAGTACCAATGCCCCGAAGCCGCTTTCGTAAAGTTAGAGACTTCTCCTTCAACGCTAATACCGCTGAATTGACTTTGAAGGCTCTCTTTAACCAATGAGGTGAGTTGTGTAATAGTTAAAATTGTATCCATATGGCTTATTGATGAAAAAAGACAGCTACAAAAGCTGTCTTTTCATAATGAAGATGCCGCTCTTCCTTAATCTGGAAGAATTGCACCAGTGGGACATGCGTCAAAGCAAGCTCCACAACTGATACATAAGTCAGCATCAATAGTATAGATATCTCCTTCCTGGATTGCTTCTGTGGGGCACTCAGGAAGGCATGATCCACATGCGATGCAAGCATCGGTAATCGTGTAAGCCATGGCAGAACTCCTTGTGAGATTGTTACAATTTCGACTATATACCGATACCTAATTATCGTCAAGGACAATAGCTCTTGCTTCATACGACCATATTCAATTATTATCAAACCATATGAAAAAACACCTAGTATTAGCTGAAAAACCGTCCGTTGCTCGTGACTATGCACGAGTGTTGAAATGTTACCAAAGAGAGCAAGGATACCTTGAAGGACCTGAGTATATCGTCACGTGGGCTTTAGGCCATCTCATCGAGTTAGCACCACCCGATTATTACAACAGTTCCTACCGGCGATGGAATTTGCAAGATCTTCCGATTCTTCCTAAAGAGTTAGATCAGATTGTGATGAAGCAGACTCAAAATCAATTTTCTGTGGTTCAACAGTTAATGAAAAGAGCTGACGTTGATTCTCTTATTATTGCTACTGATGCTGGGCGAGAAGGGGAGTTGGTTGCTAGGTGGATTATGAAAGTTGCCTCTTTTGACAAACCTTATAAAAGATTGTGGATTAGTAGCCAAACAGATGAAGCGATTATCGAAGGGTTTAAAAACCTCAAAGAGGGAGAAGTGTATGACCCATTGTATGAAGCCGCTGCGGCTCGTGCTGCAGCTGATTGGTATGTGGGGCTTAATGTCTCTCGAGCGTTAACCACCTTTTATAAAGCACGTCTTTCAGCTGGAAGGGTGCAAAGTCCCACTTTAGCCCTCATCACTCGTAAAGAGGATGAGCGTGAAGCTTTTGTAGGTGGAATTTACTACTCAATACGAGCCGACTTTGAAGAATTTAGTGCCAGTTACCACAACGAAGAGGGATTGGTGAAAATAGCACAAGAGCAAGAAGCTCAAGATATTGCAACTTCTTTAGAGGGAAAAAGCGGAGTTATTACTTTTTTAGAAAAAAGTGAAGAAGCAGATGTGCCCCCTTTGTTGTTTGATCTCACCGAATTACAAAGAGTGGCAAACGACCAATATGGTTATAGTGCTAAAGAGACTCTCGATACTCTTCAACGGTTGTACGAAGTGCACAAGGTGGTGACCTACCCACGTACCGATAGTCGCTACTTAACAGCAGATATCCTCTCCACATTTAAAGAGCGACTCACATCATTAGAGAGTACTCCCATTGGTCAAATTGCATCAATGTATGCCCAATATGGATATCGCTCAAATACCGATCGTCTTGTGCAACCAGAGAAGGTGAGTGACCACCATGCTCTGTTACCAACAGAGAAACAGGCAGATCTTAAACGTCTCAATGAACAAGAAAAACAGATCTACCTGTTAGTAGCCTCACGATTCATTGAAGCTTTAAGTGATGATTACCGTTATGAGAAGGTCTCTCTTACAATTAAAGTAGACTCAAAGAGTTTTCATCACAGTTACACTTCGACCATCAGCGATGGGTGGAAAGCTGTTACACCACTGATGAAACAAGAAGGTGGTTCACCTAAGGTCCACAACCTAGCATTAACTCTTAATCAAACTCTTTTGATTCAAAAAGTTCGAGTGAGAAGAAATACCACCGCTGTTCCCCAGCGCTACAGTGAAGCAACCCTTTTATCAGCTATGGAGCACGCTGGACGCCTTGTCGATGAAGCCGATATGAAAAAATATTTATCAGGGGGCTTAGGTACTCCTGCTACTCGAGCTGAGATTATTGAAAAGCTCGTACAAAATAGATATATCGAACGTGTTGATCGTGAATTGGTCCCCACCGGCTTAGGGCGAGAATTAATTCGTCTTGCCCCAGATCAACTATGTGAAGCCGAATTAACAGCTGTATGGGAAGAGCGATTAAGTCTTATTGCTCAAGGCAAAGAGAGCTCTACCTCCTTCTTAGATGATATTAAAGAGAATACAAAAGCTCTTATTAAAGAGATAAAAGAGAGTCGTAAAAAGTTTGAACCCACCTTTGAAGGGGGAAAAGAGTGTCCTTATTGCTCATCACCCATGATGAAGTTCATTGGTGAACACGATGCTATCCATTATCAATGCCAGCGACTCTATTGTGCTTATGAAGAGCGCCTTGTTAAAAAGGCACTACCCCTTAGTACCCAACAACCACACGTTGTCTCTACTACAAAAGGGAAAACAGCCACTACTGCAACAGGGAGAAAAGTGGTTGTTGTAAAGAAAAAAGCTCAACAGCCACTGTTTGAAACAAAGGTGGAAATTGTCCAAACTTCGAGATATAAAAAAAGAGATACACCTCTTTCGCGCACTGATCAAAAAGAGAATAATGAGAATGAAGGGACCACTTTTGCTGCTCTATTAGCAGCAAGTGAGAAGCGAAAGAAGGAGCGTGATAAGGGGAGAAAACGATCATAATCGAGCTCTATTTTCTCCTTAAGTGCTTTTAAGCGGAACATAAAGACGGCCTAATTGCTGAATTAGTATAGAGATAAGACTCAACACCATGCCAGCCAAAATATTGTTGACAAACATCTAGGGCGTGGTATGATGGACTTGCTACTCATTGTATTAGAAGTAGCCAATGTGAAGGAATATCCTAAGAGGAGGGAAACATGAGAAAAGTTTCTAAAATGTTGCTGGTACTTTTATTGGTACTGACAACAGGAGTACTCTTTGCCGCAGCGCAAAAAGAACAAGTCGCTGCTGATGCAACAGAGTTAACCCCTGGTACCTATACGTGGACCGCAGGTGGAATGGGTGGTGGATGGTACGTACAAGCTGGTGGAATGAGTTCCATCATTACAAGCCAATTCCCACAAATTGCTTTAAAAGTTATTCCAGGTGGTGGTACCGAGAACCCACTAAGATTAGATGCTGGTGAGGATGACTTTGGTTGGGGCGTTGGATATGTAGATAAGGCTGCTCAAATTGGTCTTGAAGCACTCTTTAATCGTGAAGTCAAAGGCTTTGCTGGAGTTGCTGGACCATTTAGTGTCGACTTTTACCACTTCTTTGCTGCAAAAAGCACAGGAATTACTACTATTGATGAATTTGTAGCAAAAGTAAAAGCAGGTGAAAGAATAAACTTAGCAGGACCAATGGTTGGAACAAGTGAAAGAGCTCTTACTGAACTTCTTTTCCAACACTACGGAATTTCTTATGCCGCTATTGAGAAAAACGGTGGTAGAGTCCAATATGCCGCTTATGGCGATATGGTTAACCTCTACAAAGACCGTCACGTCGATTATGTTATTGCTTGTTTAGGACTTCCTGGCGCAGCAATCACAGAAATGGCTATCTCCCGAGACTCTACTCTCTTAGCTGCCAGTGATGACCTTGTAAAATTTAGTGCAAACACCTATGGAACAGTCCCCTTTGAAAGTGGATTGAACGTGATTCCTGGTGGAACATACAAAGGTATCGACAAAGATATTCAAGCAATCGGACACTCAACCGAGATTATCGTTCGAAGCAGTATGCCCGAAGTGGTTGTATACAGCTTCGTAAAAGCTTTAATCGAGAATATCGATGCAGTTAAAAAGCTTAACCCATCATTTGAAATCTACTTCAACAAAGAGACCGCTGCTGGAACCATGGTTCCATTGCACCCAGGTGCTGCGAAGTATTTCAAAGAAATTGGTGTTCTCTAAAAGAGAATCTTAGTGTGAAATTGTGGGAGCGCAAGCGCGCTCCCATCGTCTATGAAATGATTGGAGTGATTCGTATATGCGAGAATTAAAAGGTTGGATGAAATGGGCAGTGAGTGTTGCACTTGTTGCAATTGCACTGTTCCACCTCTATACAGCAATATTCGGGGTATTTCAGCCAAGGATCCAAAGAGGGTTCCACCTTCTCGGTCTTTTACCAATGGCTTACATACTATATCCCGCTACGAAAAAATCGCCGACAGATCGGCCATCGATTTTCGATGTAATATTTGCTTTCTTAGCTTTACTACCACCAATTTACTTGATGCTGAATAATCACGATCTAAACCTTCGTTATACGATGTTAGATCCTGTTACTACAACTCAAGCAATTTTAGGGTGGATTAATATTATCTTAGTTATTGAAGCGGTAAGACGTGTAGTTGTCCCTGCAATGGCTATTTTAATTAGTGTGTTTTTTGTGTACATCTTTGCAGCCCCTTACATGAGTGGTATATTTTGGTACAAACCAATGTCATTAGCTCGAGTGGCTGAGATTAACTTTCTACTGACAAGTGATGGTATATATGGATCAATTGTAGGAGTTACGGCGACCTTTGTTGCCATATTCGTTATCTTTGGTGCATTTATGCAAAATACTAAAACTGGTGAGTACTTTACCAACCTTGCTGTCTCCTTAGCAGGGCGAAGTGCTGGTGGACCTGCAAAAATTGCAGTTATCTCATCAGGATTATTTGGTTCCATTAGTGGAGTAGCCGCCGCAAACGTCTACGCTACTGGAGTATTTACCATTCCACTGATGAAACGCCTTGGGTATCGAGCACAATTTGCTGGAGCTGTTGAAGCAGCTGCTTCAACCGGTGGGCTGTTAATGCCTCCGATTATGGGAGCTGGAGCATTTGTCATGTCGGAAATTACCGGTATTGCCTATGTTCATATCATTAAAGCTGCTTTAATTGGTGCTATTTTCTACTTTTTCAGTATTTTAGTGAGAGTCCACTTTGTAGCAAAGAAAGATCGATTAAGTGGTATGGATGAAAGTGAAATAATCCCAACAAAACAAATTCTCAAAGACTCATATCAATTAATTCCACTGATCCTTCTTATCGTACTACTTAGTGTTGGATTTTCACCCTTTGTTGGAGCTGTATACGGTATCTTAGCTACCTACATACTCACCTTTGTAACTAAAGAGACCCGTATGACGTTTGCCAAATTATGGGATACGTTTGAATTAAGTGGAAAGAACTTAATTATGTTAGCAGTCACATGTGCTGGAGCTGGAATGGTCATCAGTATCGTAACGAACACCGGTTTAGCATTAGGAATTGCGTCAGTCATTCAATCGTGGTCACGAGGTATCCTCCTTCCTGCTTTACTCTTAATTATGTTTACCTCCATTTTAATGGGAATGGGAATGCCATGTACCCCTGCTTATATCGTAGCGGTCACCATCGGTGGACCAGCACTTCAAGCAATGGGAATTCACGTTCTTACCGCTCACTTATTTGTCTTCTACTTCGCAATTTTAGCTGAGATTACACCACCAGTGAGTATTGCTTCTTACTGTGGAGCAGCTATTGCCGGAAGTGATCCATTGAAAACTGGATTTGAAGGGATGAACTTAGCTACTGTTGGATTTATTATCCCATTCATCTTTACCTATAACCCAGCGTTCTTACTTGATGGAACATTTATGCAAGTACTTACCCTTATCATTATTGTAACGTATGCAGTTATTACCTTATCTACTGCAGTAGTAGGGTATTGGAATACAAGACTGAAGATGGTTCCAAGAGTTCTTTTGGGAGCAGCTGCTGTAGCGTTCACCATTATTTCGATGAACTTAAAAGTAATGCACAACGTGGTAACACAAGTTGCCTTAGTTGTTTCAGCTGTTGTTGTGATTGTCTACTTTGTTGCTAAAATGATTGCCTCTAAAAAGGCATCTGCTGTAGCAGCATAACCGAAACGATGATTTTTGCCAGAGGTTGCCATTTGTGTAACTTCTGGCATTTTTTTTCTTGACTTCATCGGTGAGCATGATAGAATTAACACGCTACTCATTAGGTGAGTAGTTACTTGTAATAAAAGAAGGTTAAAAGATGAGTTCTTCGTATGATGTAGTGGTAATCGGTGGCGGAATCATTGGGTTATCAAGCGGTTACTATCTTACTAAAAGAGGGAAGCGAGTCGTCGTTGTTGATCGAGGAAACTTTGCTAACGGGGCAAGTGGCTCGTGCGACGATATGATTTTGTTTCAATCAAAACAGCCAGGGATTAACCTTGAATTGGCATTCGAGTCACTTGAATTGTACAAATCATTGGTTAGTGAATTGGACGATACCTTAGGCTTTCACTCCCTAGGTGGAATGGTCTTAATTGAGAATCAAAAAGAGTTAGAGGTGATGGAGGACTTTGTGAAACAACAACAAGCCTACGGCCTCGATGTGGTGATTCTCGATCAAAAAGAGACACGTAAAAAACAACCGTTTTTAAGTGAGCGATTTATCGCCTCAACGTATAGTCCAACAGATAGCCAAGCATATCCATTTTCTGTCATGTACCGCCTTGCCCAAAAAGGGCGAGATATGGGAATGGAGGTTGTTCACAACGCTCCAGTTGTCGGTATTGAGAAACAAGGAAATGGGAATTTTATTGTCTCCACTGCTCAAAATCTCCATTTTGAAGCTCCTGTTGTAGTGAATGCTGCTGGAGCGTGGGCTAAAGAGGTTGCCTCGCTTGTCGAAGCCCATGTCCCTATTGAACCAAAAAGGGGACAAGTAGTGATTACTGAGAAAGTTCCTGCAGTAGGAGAAGCTAATTTATGGACGGCACGGTACTTGGTCAGTAAGCTCAAAAGTGGTATCACATTAGAGTCGACTGAAGAGGAGTTACGCTTAGGGCTCGGGTTTGCATTTACCCGCACCGAAGGGGATTCATACCTCATTGGAAGTACTCGTGAGAATGTTGGATTTGACACACGTACCACTATGGATGGAATTCGTGCTGTAGTGAACCAAGCAACCTCCATAGTCCCTGTGATGAAAGAAGTGAATATGATTCGTGTGATGGCAGGCTTACGCCCAGCTACTCCTGATGGGAAAATGCTCTTAGGAGAACACGATGGGATTGAAGGATTTTACACTGCCGCAGGTCACGAAGGTGATGGTATTAGTTTAGCTCCTATCACAGGAAAACTATTAAGTGAAATGATTGTCGATCAGAAAGTAGAAAAGCGTCTTTCTGAACTTTCGCCCAACAGGTTTTAAGGGGGACTTTCGTGAGTGAGAAAGAAGACTACATCGTATGTCGATGTGAAGAAGTCACGCTCAGTGAAATTGAGCGTGTTATAGATCAAGGGTATCACACACTAGATGATGTGAAACGGATAACTCGAGCTGGCATGGGATTATGCCAAGGAAGAAGCTGTTCTAAAGTTATTGCCCGTCTTATTAGCCAAAAGACAGGAAAACCTCTTGAAGAGATTCTTCAAGTGAAATATCGCTTTCCAGTAAGAACTGAACAGATGAAAACATTAGAGAAACAGGAGAACACAGATGAGTTATAGAATTGTTGATCACCCTGTTTTAGGGCCTTTAGAAGAGAGTGAAATGGTCACCATCACCGTTGATGGGAAAAAGATGCAAGCTCGCAAAGGGGAGATGATTGCTGCTGTGTTATTAGCAAGTGGTACCTCCTATTTTAGAAAAACAGTAAAGGTTCACGAACCAAGAGGAATTTATTGTGGTATTGGCCGTTGCACCGACTGCACTATGATTGTCAATGGTATTCCAAATATAAGAACATGTATTACCGCAGTTGAAGATGGAATGGTAATTGAGACTCAAATTGGTTACGGCGAGTGGAAAAAGGGGGACACCCATGCATAAATGTGAAGTTCTTGTCATTGGAGCAGGTCCCGCTGGTTTATCTGCAGCATTAGAAGCTGCCCGTGGTGGTGCTAAAGTTCTCTTAGTTGATGAAAATAGTAAACCTGGTGGACAGTTATTTAAACAAATCCATAAATTCTTTGGCTCACATGAACACCGTGCTGGAGTTCGTGGGATTGATATTGGAACTCAGTTACTCAAAGAGGCCGAAGAGTTACACATAGAAGTGTGGTTGGATGCCGAAGCTGTTGGGATTTTTAACCAAACAGAGGTGTGGATTATTCG
Organism: Sphaerochaetaceae bacterium; assembly: GCA_041655255.1. GTDB lineage: Bacteria > Spirochaetota > Spirochaetia > Sphaerochaetales > Sphaerochaetaceae > JBBAFS01. The sequence goes on along the minus strand of JBBAFS010000006.1, from coordinate 32,740 downwards.
AGACAAACAAACAAGTGTCACAGTCAAAGCAGATCGAGTAATCATCGCCAGTGGTGCGATTGAAAACTCAGTAAACTTCCCTGGCTGGACACTTCCCGGTGTCATGGGGGCAGGAGCTGCCCAAACGATGATTAACCTTCATCGAGTACTTCCTGGTACGAAAGTCCTTATGATAGGATCAGGAAACGTTGGAGTGATTGTTTCGTATCAACTGTTACAAGCTGGAGCTGATGTAATTGGAGTAGTGGAAGCTGCCCCTCAATTAGGAGGCTATGGAGTTCACACTGCCAAGGTGCGCCGAGCAAAGGTCCCCTTTTATACCCGTCATACTGTGAAAAAAGCGTGGGGTAAAGACCGAGTAGAGGGGGCTACTATTGTTCAACTCGATGATAAATGGCGACCAATCAGTGGAACTGAGTTTGATGTCGATGTCGATACCATCTGTATTGCTGCTGGATTAACACCATTAGTTGAACTTGCCTTTGCAGCAGGGTGTGAACCAATATATACTCCACTACTTGGAGGGATGGTCCCGTGGCATGATGAAAGTATGAAAACAAGCATTCCATCTATCTACCTTGCTGGTGATATCAGCGGAGTGGAAGAGGCTTCAACTGCCATGGAAGAGGGAAGAATGGCTGGCTTAAGTGCTGCTCACTCTTTAGGATACATCTCAGATAGCGATTATCATACACACTTTGAAGAGGCACAAAGACGCTTAGATGTACTTCGTGCTGGGATGTTTGGTCAAAAGCGAAGAGATGCGAAAGCAGCAATTATTGGACATCAGAGGGGATAAGAGATGAAAGATGTAGATATATATGATCAACCACTAAAGGTTACTGGTGCTGTGAGTATGGTAGAATTACACAACAGCCCCTGTTATACACTTCCACCAACTGATCGTAGAGCCTTAGCTGCAGTCATTGAGTGTGTCGAAGAGATTCCATGTAACCCTTGTGAGACCGCTTGTCCCACAGGTGCTATTACCATTGGTAAAGATATTACAACAATACCTGTGGTCGATTTAGCAAAATGTACAGGCTGCTCATTGTGTGTTGCCGCCTGTCCTGGTATGGCAATCTATTTAAAGAAATATGAGTTTGTGGAAAACGAAGCATATATCGCTTTCCCATTTGAGTATCTTCCACTTCCGAAAGATGGAGATACGGTACGCTTAGTTGATCGATTGGGAAACTATGTGTGTGATGGGACGGTACTGCGAGTAGTTCAAGCAAAGAGAAATGACCGAACAACGGTGATGCACGTCTCATACCCAAATGAGTATTACGAGCGCGTTGTTTCGATGGAGCGCCTCTCTAAAGCATAAAAGTAAAACACCCCCACAATCGTGGGGGTTAGTTATCATAATCTTCTTATTTAGATTCTAAATTCCTCTTTAATCAATTGAGTTGCTTTTTCTACATCTTGAGAGTGGGTGACAAAGCTAATTTTTATTTCACTGGTACTTACAGCCAATACATCGATAGATGAGTGAGCCATAATAGAGAACAATCGTGAAGCAACACCCGATTGAAACTCCATTCCTGGACCCTCTACAGTGAGTTTAGTCACATCTTCTACAATTCGTACCTTCACACTCTCATATCCCTCTATATACCCTTGTAAGATCTTCTGAGCCTTCTCCCTGCTTCGCTCTTCAATAGTAAAGGCAATATAGATATGTCCATTTGAAGAGCCAGTGTGGCTGATCATATCGACTAAGATATCTCCTTCAGCTAAAGCTGAATATAATTCACTGACGGCATTCATATCGTGTGGTAGTGAATCGACAGAGACTAAAATCTGTTTCTCATTGACATACAGTGTGGTAATGGCACTCTCTTCAAAGATCATATCTTGCATCGAATAGAGCCCAGGTTTTTGTCTCACAACATACGAAGCTGCCCTTATAGCCCCGGTTGCAAACACTTGACGTGAGTAGGCGTGGTGTTCAATAGAGATGAGCTCATCATCACCACTGAAAAGAACTTGGTGTTGTCCAACAATTGTCCCTCCTCGAATAGCGTGGATGCCTAACTCACTAGGGGAGCGTAGGCGTCCGCACCACTACGGCCGTTGATGTAAGCAAGCTTTTTAAGACGTACTTCATTGACCGAATCGGCAAGCATCAAGGCAGTTCCACTTGGGGCATCTTTTTTCTGGTTGTGGTGCTTTTCAATAATCTCAATATCATATCGATCACCTAAGACTTTCGTCGTACTTTGAAGTAATTGTTGGACTAAGTTAATCCCTAGTGACATATTCCCTGATCTAAATAGGGCAATGTGTTCTGCAGCTTGCTCAATTAAAGCGAGCTGTGAAGGTTCTTGGCCTGTGGTTGCTAACACCACAGGAAGATGTTTTTCAACAGCATATGCAACTAAAGCTTCACTGTTTTTAGGACTGGTGAAATCGATAACAACATCACCTTCAACGTCGCATTCTCCGAGTGTTTTAAACACAGGGTAGGGACTATCAACATCAATAACATCGATTCCAGCTACTATAGATGCATTGTCCATCTTCTCAACCATTGAGGTAATTACTTGCCCCATCCGTCCGCCACAGCCACTGAGTATGATACGTAACATACTATCCTCCATACGTGTTGAATTATGAATCATAAACGTAGTGCACCTCTATTGAAACGTCGCTAACAGCGTCTCTCTATGCGAAGGTGTTAATTCACACAGTGGGGGACGAAACACCTCTAAAAGCAAGTGGTGATGTGCCATGTACGTTTTTACAGGGACAGGATTAGCCTCAATAAATTGATTGACGAAAAATGGGTGTAGAGCATTGTGAAATTCTAATGCTTGAGTAAACGACCCTTGTAGTGCCGCTGACACTAAAGCTACCATCTCTTTGGCAAACATATTACTAGTGACACTCACTACTCCATCTCCCCCAAGTGCTAATAAGGGGAGGGTCACTCCATCATCACCGCTAAAGACTTTAAAAGAGCTCTTTTTACGAGCACACAAATCGGCTATCTGTCCAATATTACCACTTGCTTCTTTGATAGCGACAATAAGAGGGTGCTCAGCTAAACGGAGAACTAATGAGACACTTAAGTTTGTTGCAGTTCTTCCTGGTACATTATATAAGAGTACTGGAAGATTTCCCGCTTCTGCAATCGAGACAAAGTGACGATATAACCCCTCTTCGGAGGGCTTGTTGTAATAAGGGGTGACTAACATCACCATGTCAGCACCAAGATCTTTGGCACGAGTAGTGAGTTCAATCGAACTGGCGGTATCATACGAACCAGTACCAGCAACAACACTGACTTTCCCCGAGCACTTAAGGACCGCTTTTTCAATCAGTTGCTCTTTCTCTTTGAAAGAGAGCGTGGGACTTTCACCGGTGGTTCCACCTGGAACAACACCTGCGACTCCTCCAGCTATTTGCCGCTCTAAGAGCGCTTCATATGCTCCAAAGTCGATGCTGTAATCTTGATTAAAAGGGGTTACTAATGCTGTGTATACTCCTTGGTTCATATACTACCTCCATACCAATCCCAAAAGGATGATTTGCATATTATAAGAGATAGTATAGAAATAACAACTAAAGGTCAATAATAACAAAATGTTATTTTTAATATATTCTTGTTTTATTCCCAATAGGCAGTAAAAAACCCCCTTTCGGGGGCTTTCGTGGTCGCTAAAACGTCTCTAACAACGTTTTCTTATTCGCAGGTGCCATTTCACATAAAGGAAGACGGAAGACTTCCTCCATGAGGTTGTGTTTTGCCATATACGTTTTTACAGGGACAGGGTTGGACTCAATAAACTGATTCACAAAAAATGGATACATCTTATTGTGTAACTCAATTGCTTTTGGAAGATCACCTTGTACAACGGTATCTACTAACTCTGACATCTCTTTAGGGAACATGTTTGAAGCAACACTCACTACTCCATCTCCACCTAATGCCATTAAAGGAAGAGTTACAGCATCATCACCACTGAAGACTTTAAATGAGTCTTTCTTTCGGGCACATAGATCAAGAATGTGACCAATATTACCACTTGCCTCTTTCACAGCCACAATTAGAGGGTGCTCTGCTAAACGGAGAAGAAAATCGACACTCAAATTGAGCGCTGATCGTCCTGGAACGTTGTACAGTAGTACAGGTAGATTGGCAGCTTCAGCAACACTTGTGAAGTGACGGTACAAACCCTCTTCGGAAGGCTTGCTGTAATAAGGGGTCACCAACATAGTCATGTCAGCTCCCGCCTCTGCGGCTCTTTTAGTTGCCTCTAAGGTCTCTTTAGTATTATTAGAACCTGTTCCGGCAATAACAGTGACTCGGCCTTTACTTACTTCTACAGCTTTTTTAATCAATATCTCTTTCTCATCAGCTTGTAGTGTAGGACTCTCTGCTGTTGTTCCCACAGGGACAATTCCAGCAACTCCACCAGCAATTTGGCGCTCAATAAGCGCTTCATATGCACCGTAATCGATACTAAAGTCTTTGTTAAACGGGGTAACAAGAGCGGTATAAACACCCTTTTTCATCATATCAGCTCCTTTATTCAATTAGCTACTCATACTATGAGTGGTAGTAGTATAATACGGTTATAATAGACCGTCAAGAAAAATAAGCTGATAAAATGGCTTCTTTTTGTGGGTTGAAGAGGATGAGTGGTGGTACTACTAATCATGTTAGGTACTTGTATTACTCAATTTATGTAGATAGTTATGTACTGATGTATTATACTAATGGCTTAAGGCGTGGAGGTTAGTGTGGATATCATTAAGGATAAATGGAAAAAGCCAATTTTAGAAATTATTAATGAGTGTAAAGAGCCCGTTGGGTCTTGGTACATAGTCAATGTGTTTACAGAACGTGGAATTGAAGTAAGTAGTGCAACAGTAGGTAGAGAGCTCAATCAATTAGAGCGATCTGGCTATCTAAAGAGACACGGTTACAAAGGACGATCTATTACCGCCAAAGGGAAAGCCATCATAGCAGAAGCAAAAACAACACTTGAACTCGATTACTACAAACAATCCTTAGATGATCTTATAAACAGTGATATCCTCGAAAACTTCCTTATGGTCTTAGAAGCCCGAATGGCTATCGAAAGACAAACTGCACGCCTTGCTGCCGAGCGAATCACTGACGAAGAACTCGAAGAGTTAGAGATGTGTTTAGAAAATCAGATAAACCACTCACGAGATCGTAAATCGATTGCACAAGACGATGTTAACTTTCATAGTATTATTGCCCGTGCTTCAAAAAACAAAGCTCTATTTTCTTTATATATGATGGTCTCTAGAATGGGGCAACAGTCGGAACTCTTTGAAGGATTACGCCACCGAGTAGGAGATAACTACTCAACGTTTCACAATAGAATTTTAGCAGCACTTCAATCACGAAATCCCGAACTCGCTGAACAGAGTATGATCGAACACATCAATAAACTGATTCGTGATACCAATGCCTATTGGAATGAGTATCAGAAGATGAAAAAAGAACAAGGACCCTCTTTTTAACTGATAACCGCTGTTCTTCTTTTTTCTATTTTAAGAACATCATCCCTCTCTTTGCACCTTTTGTCTTATTTGTTACACTTACGCTCGTTATTGTACCATTTGGAGGATCTATGAATATTGCATTAGTTGGTTATGGACATATGGGTCGAATGCTTCACGCTATGAGTGTGAAACAGGGACACAACGTAGTTGCTATTATTGCACCTCACTCTACTGATGATGCTATCACAGCAAAAGAGGTCACAAAAGAGTCCTTACAAGGGGCCGACCTTGTTTTAGAGTTTGCCCACTCAGAGGGCATCGAGCAACGAATTAACACGTATGCAGAGACAGGTATCCCGACTGTCATTGCAACCACAGGTTGGTTTGATCGTCTTAACGAGATAGAGAAACAGTATGCCAACACGAACGCCTCAATTATCTGGTCGGGGAATTTTGCAATTGGAGTCCATCTTTTTTTCTCTATTGTGAGATATGCTACCCAAATCTTTAACCCATTTGAACAATATGATTCAGTGATCCAAGAGTTATTTCACGCTCAAAAAGCAGATAGTCCCTCAGGAACTTCGGCGATGTTAGCAAACATCGTTATTCAAGAATCGAAACATAAAGATGAAATTGTTAGTGAACGACTCGATCGACGAAGAAAAGAGAATGAAATTCATATTGCCAGTGCTCGAGGAGGGTATAGCCCGGGGGTTCACTCGCTCATCTTTGACGGTCCTAGTGATACTATTGAATTAACCCACCGCTCTAAGAATAAAGAGAGCTTTGCTGAAGGAGCACTTCAAGCAGGAACATGGTTGCAAGGGAAAAAAGGCTTTTTCAGTATCGATGCAATGTTAGAAGACGTATTACACCAAAAGGAGAATTAAGAAGATGGCAACTATTCAAACCGATTATAGAGCACTAGCCGCAGGATATTTATTTCCCGAAATTAGCCGTCGGGCAGCAACATTTTTACAAGAGCATCCAAATACTCATTTGTATCGTCTTGGTATTGGTAATACCACTGAAGCTCTTTCTCCTACTATTGTTGAAGCACTTCATCACAAAGTCGATCTTCTTTCAGACCGAGACACCTACACAGGCTACGGTGATGAGCAAGGAGATACCGCTTTACGTGTTGCCTTGCAGCAGTTTTATCACAAAAGGGGAGTTACTTTAGAAGCCGATGAGTTTTTTATCTCTGATGGGGCAAAAAGTGATGCTGCCCATGTTCAATCTCTTTTTGGCACTTCAGATGTGGTTGCTGTACAAGATCCTGCCTATCCTGTGTATGTCGATTCAAACGTAGTAGTTGGTCGAGCAGGGACGTATGAAAAAAAAGAAGGGAAGTACAACAAATTAGTGTATCTTCCTGCTACTGAAGAGAACGACTTTTTCCCCGAGTTGCCCAAAGAGAAAGTAGATATTATCTATTTATGTAGTCCAAATAATCCCACAGGCGCAGTAGCAACACATGAACAATTACAACAATTTGTCGATTATGCCAAAAGGCATAAAGCTGTGATTATCTTTGATGCTGCGTACAGTGAATTTATTAGTGACGACACTCTTCCTCGCTCTATCTATGAAATAGAGGGGGCAAAAGAGTGCGCCATTGAGATTAATAGTTTTTCTAAGTTTGCCGGCTTTACTGGAGTTCGTTTAGGGTGGTCAATTGTCCCCAAACATCTCGTTGTAGAAAACAGCGAAGTTGGAGAAATCCACACTATGTGGTTTCGTCACCAAGTAACTTTTTTCAATGGGGCAAGTAATATTAGCCAAGCAGGGGGCCTTGCTGCTTTAACAGATCAAGGATTACAAGAATCCCACGAGATTATTGCCTACTACATGGAAAATGCGACGATGATCAAAGAGGCATTAGAGTCTTTAGGACTGACAGTCTATGGCGGAACAAACGCTCCGTATGTGTGGGTAAAAACTCCAAACAACCTCACCAGTTGGGAATTCTTTGACCAGCTACTTCACCAATGCCATGTGCTTGTGACCCCCGGTAGTGGATTCGGTTCAAGTGGGGAGCACTATATTCGCATTAGCGCTTTTGGTCATAAAGAACAAGTTGCCCTTGCAGTACAATCAATTACAGAGAACTTACAACTGAATTAACAAAGAAGAAGATAAGACAAAGGAAACATGATGAGTACTAAATATATTCCCTTAACAACTGAAGAGATTCTAAACTTAGTAAAAGATCACCCAACACCATTTCATCTTTATGATGAGATGGCTATTCGTAAAAACGCTCGATCTTTTATGGAGGCATTCTCTTGGGCTCCTAATTTCAAAAACTACTTTGCAGTGAAAGCATGTCCCAATCCTCACATTGTGAAGATCTTACAAGAAGAGGGCTTTGGTGTCGATTGTAGTAGCTTAGCTGAACTAGTGTTAAGTGAGAAAATAGGAATAAAGGGGGAAGAGATAATGTTTACCAGTAATGACACCCCCGTAGAGGAATTTGTCAAAGCCAAAGAGTTGGGTTCTGTTATCAACCTCGATGATATTACCCACATCGATGTGCTTCACCAAAGTGTAGGGATGCCTGAATTAATTAGCTTTCGATATAACCCAGGACCAGGGAGAACGGGAAATGCCATTATTGGTAATCCCGTTGAAGCTAAATATGGTGTGACCACCGATCAACTCGTTGATGCATATAAAAAAGCTCAAAGCCTCGGTGCTACACGCTTTGCCTTACACACCATGGTGGCCTCAAATGAGTTAAATGGGGAATACATCGTAGAGACAGCACGAATGTTGTTCGAACAAGTGCAAAGAATCTACAAAGAGGCGAATATCCGTATCGAGTTTATCAACATGGGTGGGGGTATTGGTATCCCCTACAAAGAAGATGAGAGCGCTATGGATCTACAATACGTCAGTCGTAAGATGAAAGCTCTGTACGATGAGATGATTGTGAAAGAGAACTTAGATCCTTTAGGCATTGTCTTTGAGTCAGGTAGAGCAATCACAGGTCCTTATGGATATTTGATTTCAAAGGTGCTTCATGTCACTTCAAAATATAAAGAGTATGTGGGACTCGATGCGAGTATGGCAAATTTAATGCGCCCTGCACTGTATGGGTCGTACCACCACATCACAGTTGTGGGTAAAGAGAATCAACCTCGCTTATACACATACGATGTGACCGGCTCCTTATGTGAGAATAATGATAAATTTGCTATCGATCGACCTCTTCCCAAAGTCGAAGTTGGTGATATCTTAGTGATTCATGACACTGGAGCACACGGTTATGCGATGGGCTTTAACTACAACGGAAAACTGCGAAGTAGTGAATATCTCTTACAAGAGGATAAGAGTGTAAAACTCATTCGTCGAGCAGAAACAATAGATGACTACTTTGCAACACTCGACTTTAGTGAGGTATAAGTATGGCACATACTTTTAATCATAGAGTCTATTACAGTGATACGGACGCTGGTGGCATTGTCTACCACGCCCGTTATCTCGATATGGCTGAACATGCACGTACTGAACTATTAAGAACAATTACTGAAGCTCAAGAGAACCAAAGCGAAATCATGAATGCATCTCACATCGGTTTTATCGTCTCCTCTTTAAGTGCAGATTACCACCTTCCAGCGAGGTTGGATGACCTACTCACTGTCCATACATCAATTAAGCAATTAAGACGCTTCAGTCTTACTTTCATACAAGAAGTGAAACGGGGAGAGACTCCTATAGCGACATTAAGTGTGAAAGTGGCAGCTATCTCATTTGAGACTGAAAAGCCGATTGCCTTCCCATCTTGGTTCGTCAAAGAGGTTGAACAATTAGGTATATCTGTACAGTAGGCTCTTAAATTCCTTTTGAGATGTGATCTACAGCTATATTAATGCCCATAAAGATGAGCATTGTTCCACCAAGGATCTCCATCCATCGTCCAAAGAGAGGCCCCACCTTCTTTCCAAGGTAGACCCCACCAAAACTGATGATAAATGTGGTAAGGCCGATGATGATAACACTTACAAGGATATTAACTCCAAGAAGGCCAAAGGTGATACCTACAGCTAATGCATCAATACTGGTTGCAATACCTAAAACAAACAAAGTGTGAGTACTTAGGTGTCCACTTTGTTTCACTTCACACACCATCACAGGAGAATCGACTCCTGCTTTTTGTTCTCTTAATGCACCCACTCCATCGTACATCATCTTTATCCCTACAGCAGAAAGAAGTAATAATGCAATCCAGTGATCGATTTGTTGTGCCATCAGACAAAAGAGCGAACCTGCTGCAAAGCCAATTAAGGGCATCACTGCTTGAAAAGCACCAAAGGTTGTACTAATAGAGAGAGGATATCTCATTGTTTGAATGTCTAAACAGGCTCCTTGGGTAATTGCTACCGCAAAAGCATCCATAGAAAGGCCAACTGCAATACCTAAGACTGTGATAAATTCCATGCCACTCATATTGGTGTATCTTAACGACTATTTGTAAGTGCTACAACCTACTCATAGATCCCAACCATCGGGACAAAAGCAACTTTTAGAAGGTGTTGTTTTTCGATTGATCCATCTTCTTTTTTTGTCATTAATAATAAGTCACTTTGAAGAGGTAACACCATCTTACCCCAAATGGCTAATTGATCTAACAGTACAGTTGGCACCAATGACGGGGAGGCGGTAACCATAATGCGATCAAAAGGGGCACCCTTTGAATAACCACTACTACCGTCCCCAATAATGTAGGTAACATTGTGTAAGTTTAGGCTCTCTAAGCGTGAACGAGCTTTTATTGAGAGTTCTTCATACACCTCTATGGTATATACGTGTTGAGAGAATTGAGCTAACAAAGCTGTTTGATATCCACTGCCGGTACCGATTTCTAACACACGGTGATGATGTTCAAGATCGAGCATCTCAGTCATATACAATACTAATGAAGGTTGGCTAATAGTTTGACCAAAACCGATAGGAAGAGGTCTATCTTCATCGCTATATGCTTTATACTTATTATCAATAAACAACGAGCGATCTAGGCTTAGGTAATAAGAGAGAAGCTTGGGTGAAATGTTTCGCATATCCATAGCTACAGTGTAGAACTTTCCTCGTAGGTGAGTCAAATTAAGAGTGAGAATACCTGTTGTTACAATAAAAGAGTAAGAGATCCAATTAAAGGGTAACATAAGGGGTATTGCTTGACGAAAAAGGTTAAACAAACTATCTATATATGAGTACATATTAATGTTTTTGAGGTTTTATGCTCGATTTTCAACAACCAACACGTGAGGATGCACAATACTTCCCCACAAGTTCTGACTACTCTTTATCGTATAATGTGTTTCACTCTTTTACTGAAATTTGGGGTGATGTGATTGATATCACCATCGCACGTACCAAAACTGCGTTGTATACTCGATTGCGGGGAGGAAAGAGATTTTTACTCCCATATACAGAGAACTTAGAGGCAGCTATGGCTGAATTAGAGGCTCACTGTAAAGAGAGTGGGGACTCATTTATCGTAGAAAGCGTGACAACCGAAGATGCGATGAAATTACAACAACTGGGATACACCATTGAACGTAATCGTGATTTAGATGAGTATCTTTATACAAGTGAAAAGCTCATTAAACTCAGTGGACGTAAATTACAATCAAAAAGAAATCACATCTCTCAATTTGAACGTAAATACACCTACTCGATTCGCTCTATGAGTAAAAAAGAGATTCGAGAAGAGTGTTACACCATGGCCTCTACCACCTGGATAGAGAATAAAGATGAGATGAATGATGATATCAAAGAGGAGTTACAAGCACTACGTAACGCGTTAGATAAGTGGGACGAACTAAAGTTAGTGGGGATGATTATCTGTATTGATCACCACCTTAGTGCCTTTACTATTGGTGAAGTGATTGATGAGAATCTTGCTATTATCCATTTTGAAAAAGGGGATACTCATTACGCAGGGGTCTATCCTGTGATTAACCAACTCTTTTGTTCACAGTATCTTGGAGATATTACCTACATTAACCGTCAAGAAGATGCTGGGGTTGCTGGGTTGAGGAAAGCTAAAAAGTCGTATCGACCCGATCTTATGGTAGAAAAATATAGAGTGACAAGAACATGATAGATATCTCTCTTGCACGCACAGAAGATATTCCCCAATTAAAAGAGTTGTGGAATATTGTCTTTGAAGAGGAGCAAACCTACTTAGAGTCCTTTTTCTCTCAAAGAATCTATATCAATGATATCTTTGTTGCAAAAGAGGGTGATACTGTTGTTTCAGCCTTACATGCCCTTCCATCGACCTATACACAACAATACACAACTTCCCCCTGTTCTTATATCGTAGGAGCTGCGACATATAAAGAGTATCGCAAGCAGGGAATCATGGGGGAATTACTACAAAGTGTGAGTAACCATTACACCCATCCCATCACCTTGTTTCCAGCAGTACGAGAGTATTATGAAAAACATGGGTATTTCACCACCAATGAAGTATATGAATACCCCCTTAATACACCAAAGCATACTATCCCCACTTCTAAAGAGAATAGAGTATTAGATTATTCACAGATGAATCAGATTTACCAAAAAGCTACACACGAAGGGGGAGCCCTTAATCGAGATCTAATAGCTTGGAAGTTTCTCAGTTCAGGGTATCAAACACTACTCATCAAAGATGCATACGCTTTTATCTCACACAACAAAGCTGTTGAAGCGATGGCTGTAGATAAACACTCTGCTCAAAACCTGTTAAAAGAACTCACTTTACGAGGAATTTCTCACATCCATGTAGTGCCTCACTCTCCACTTCTTACCTTCTTAGGTGATAAAGAGGGAAGCGTCATCCCCATGGGGATGGCAACTGATCCCTCTTTACAAGATCTCTATATCGCTGAACAATATTGATAAAAGATCGTACCTTTTCAAAGCCTCTTTATGGTATGATGAATCTTTGTAGGAGAAGAGTATGTTTTTCGTCATCTTGTTTGTCATTGTATTAATTATTGTTTGGGCGTTTAAGCCAAGTAAGAAAGAGTATACCGTCACTAAAACTGATGTTGAGACGGGAAGAACAATTGAAGAGACCACTATTGTTAAAGAAGATGGTGCGGTAAACACCGCTGCAAGAATCACAGTAAAAATCATCATCACGTTGTTTATTATTGTAGTTCTTTTGTTTGCTTTCGTAATTTGTTCAACGTTGATATAACACTATCACAATGAACGCAATAAGGACTCTTACTTAGTGATACAATTACGCCCTTATGGCACGAGTAACGAACAGTCCAATAGCGACAGCACCAAAAGCTAATCCTACATTTGAAAGAGTATTCATCCCAAGAAGCATAAAAAAACCTGTAAGAAATAGATCTTACAGGTTGTTAAGTTATCGGGCTGAGTGGATTCGAACCACCGACCCCATGTCCCCCAGACATGTACGCTAAACCCCTGCGCTACAGCCCGTTGATAACGACCGAAAGATACCATATCTCACAAATGAGTGTCAATTGAGGTCACTTTATTTTGAAGTTTTCCTACATTATGTCATAAGATGAATCATATTAATGGGGCCAATGGGCGATAATGATAAAATTGGACGAGTTATTGTCAGAATTGAAGATACAATTGACATAGGTATTGAATTTTCGTATGCTAAACGGAAGACTTTTATGAAGATTCTCTTAATGAGAATAGTGGTACGTTATTAATAATGGGGGATTGCAAAATCTTATGTGGCAAGGAATTTAGTCTTGCACCTTTAGGATTGAGTGATATGATGTTAAACATGAAAAGAAGATCAATTGTTCTTACAGTATGTGTGATTGCTCTGTTGACAATGAGCAATCTCAACGCCTTTCAATTTTCTCCGTTAGAGCAAACATTTTCCCCAAGCGGGGCCAACAGTACTAAGACTTATACTATTGTAAATGACTCAAATGATAGTATTGCTGTTGAAATTACTGCACTAACAAGAGATATAACACGTGATGGGCAAGAAGTGAATCAGAATGCTGCTGCATATTTTTCAATTGTCCCAAGTAAAGTGATTTTGCGACCACAAAGTTCTCAAATTGTGAGAGTGCAATACCGAGGCCCCCGAACGGTACCTACAGAACTCTCCTTTAGATTGCGTGCCGAGCAAATTCCTTACTCCCAAGGACGTGCCACCGAAGGGCAAAGCATGTTTAACTTCTTGTATGTATATACAACAAGCTTATACGTTTCCCCAACTCGAAGTACCGCTAGGGTACAAGTCGACTCTGCATTGCCAAAAGTAAATAGTGATGGGAATCAAGTTATTGAACTCACTGTTTCTAACACTGGAACTGTTCATCAGATGATGAACCAAGCTCAAATCGAAGTAACAAATGCTGCTACACGACAAAGTGTCGTATATGAAGGAACAGCTCTCGGGTTTGTCAATGGAATGAACCTGTTGGCCGGAAAAACAGTTACTGTAGAAGTACCTTGGCCTCAATCGATGCAATTCCCCGTCAATGTCGATCAAGCACAGAGATTGTTTTCAGCAAAGATTGCTTACAGTAACTAACTTTTAGTCTGTAAGGAACCATCACAATGAAGGGTGCTGAGAAAAAGGCAATCGTCGCAGCAATAATCACATTGCTGCTTTTTACACTCGCATTGTTTGTTGTCATGATTTTTTTCCCTTCATTGCTCCCTTCTCCCCCTCAAAGTTCTACGCTATTAATGACTCCAAAAGAAGTTGTTGATGAGCCACTACCACCAGCTGAGGAGCCTATTATTGAACTGGCAAAACTTGAAGTAGTCGAACCAAGTGAAGAACCAGAGGTTGTTGTAGAAGAAAAACTTCCCCCTCCAAAAGAGGTGAAAGAGCCAGTTTTTGTTGAAGTTGATCAACCTCCTTTAGAAGAAGAATTTGAACTTACCATCATTCCAGTTGAGCAACCTCCGTTAGAAGAAGAGTTTGAACTTACCATTATTCCAGTAGAAGAACCTCCGTTAGAAGAAGAGTTTGAGCTTAGCATCATCCCTGTAGAAGAGCCTTTGTTAGAGGAAGAGTTTGAACTTACTATTATTCCACCAGTTGAAGTAGAGGAGATTGTTGAACCACCATTTTTAGAGGAGACTTCGTTTGATCTGGAATTAGTTATTCCTCCAATAGAGCACCTAAGAGAACAAGAGATCGTAGAAGAGGAGTATGAAGATCCATTTTTATATCTTTGGGGTGACGACTTTGACCCAGATGCGTGGATGGATGATCTACCAGAGGATGATCCTTGGGCCGATTTCTATGTTGCTGGTGAAGAAGATTACTCAATTTTTGAAGATGGAACATATCTTGTTCCTCTTATTGTTAATGAAGAGTACCTCGATGATATTAGTGTGATCTTTGGACCTGAAGGTGTTTCCATTGAGTATGATGAGTTTAAAGAGCTCATGTTTGATTTAGTAGTAGGAGAGGTCAAAGAGCTCTTATTTGGTTCACCAAGAGACTATTTTACGTTAGACGAATTTAATGAATATGGTATTGAGACATATTACGACTACAATATGTTTGAACTTCATATGAACTTTACTGCCGAGATGATGCCTAGTCGCACCCTCTCTATCACACGTAGAGCTCTTACACGGTATGGTTCATATAGCATGAGTGGAAGTGATCACCTCAAAGCAGCATGGATGTCTTGGTTTACCAACTTCTCAATGTATTCACTCATCGATCTTCGAGAAGAAGATGATTGGGCAATCAACCCGACTAATCTTTTTACCATGCAAGCTCACTCTTCTTTGTCACTATTTGGTGTAGCTTTTAACGCTTCGGTGGTTTTTCATCCGACTCGTGCATACAACAAAGTCTACAATTCATGGTCAGAGACGCTAGAAGATTATCTTACCTTCAACGGTGTTCAAGGATTTTTTGATATTAGAAGTAAGAGCTTACGTGTCAGCTTTGGTCATATGAATGACTATCTCGGTTATGACAAAGAGAGCTTTGGTGTATCGATTGAAAAGCGATACAATTACGGACACGTGACTCCTAAAGATAACCAATTTGATTATGAGATTACGGTAGAAGAACCATCTACTGTAGAGATTTTTAACAATGAAAAATCGGTCTATAAGCGGGAATTACAAGCTGGTATTTACAAATTAAGAGATTTCGCATTTGCCCAAGGGGCGAATAGGATGAAAATTGTGATAACCAGTAAGGCCGACCCATCTCGAGTGGAGGAGAAATATCTCTCTTTAGGGTTTGACTCACGACTCTTAGCAAAAGGAGATACCTTATACTCCTCTTCTCTCACATTTCCCAAATTAGACTTTGAGAAAACTACCTTTAAATTAGCCCAACAAATTGGAATTTCTAACACTGTCAGTGGTAGTTACAATCTCGGCTTTAACAAAGATTCCGTTGTTGCTCAAGTAGGGGCGACAGTGGCGACACTCTTTGGTACCGTTGAGGCAAATGTAGGGATGAGTTACAGTGATGCTCTTCAAACAGGACTCACAGCACGAGTGATGTATCGCATAAGTGGGGAAGATGAATCTCCTTTTGGCTCTTTTGATACATCACTTGGGTATTCAAGCGGTCGGTACAATCCCTCGTTACAAGTAAGTTCAACAGCTGTCCCCTCTGTGAGTAATGATCGTTATGATCTTTCTCTTTCTTATAACGGTAATATTAAAAATTATCTTCGCTACTCAATCTCAGGCTCTCTTTTATATGATACCAGCCAAACTCACCCAAATTGGAGAGTTGGATTTAATACAGGAATTCCATTATTACCCAACCTGAGTGTAAGTGCTTCAGTCTCTCTCTCCTCTTCGGCCACTTTTTATCACGTAAACGAACCTACAATCAGTGGACAAATTAGTGTGAACTACTCTTTAGGTCCTGTATTAAGCATCTCAGCTTCAAGTAGTGCTGAGTTACCTCCAAATACACAACTAGAAGATGTGGAACCAACACTTAATATTAGTGGTTCTCTTCGCCCCTTTGGACCACAAAATAATACATTCCAATTCTCGTTGAACAATATCTCCTTTGATGATCCGCTTTCACACCAAGGAAGTCTCTCATTTAGCCATAACTCACCGCTGTATGGATTCTCAATAAGACAACAATACAGTGACAACTTTAGCCGCTATACCACAAGTGTCTCATTTAGCAGTGCAATTGCATATGCCAATGGAATGATTGGTATGACTCGCTCAATTGGAGATAACTTTGTCTTAGTGAAACCTAAAGGTGCTATGAAAGGCTCCCAAGTTGCTGTCACTAAAACGATGACCAGTGACCCGAGTGCATTACCTTCTTTCTTTGGAGTTGGTACGTACACTTCAATTATTCCACACCAACAAAACAACATTGTTGCCTACGGAGTAGGGGATTCTCTCTCTGCTTCTAGTGGTTCATTTATCTACGACTTATATCCCCGACCACGTCAAGGTTATGCAATTACCATTGCAGCAGAGAAAACCTCCAGTGTTGTAGGAACACTATTACAATCACCAAACAGCTCATACAGTCGTTATGCTACCGACTTATATAAAGTAGAATTTGATAAAGATGGAGTAGAGATTCTCACTCCTGATGAGTCATTGTATATCTTTACTGACGAGTTTGGATTTTTCTTTGTCAGTGGTATTACCGATGGTGTTTACCAATTAAGCCTCTTTTTACCACAATCAGATGAAGAAGACCCCCCTGTAGATATCCGCTTTGTTGTCAAAAGCGATCCAAAAAGTACCGAAGCTGAGGTATTTGTATTAGAGACCTTTATTGCTAGTGATATTCACGATGCCCTGGAACAAGAATACTTTGATATGATTATGGGAATAGAGACCGAACATCCTGTGTTTGACGAACACGGATTGTATCATCTTCAGATTGAAGAGAGTATGAGTGACGATCAGTTTTGGAACGAATATTTCCCATCTCGAGAATTAGTAGATACGACCCAATTTGGGCACGAAGAACTGCTTTTTGATGAAGGACCTTCAGTTACATTAGAGCCAAGTAAAAAAGCAGACTCTGCACTCTCGAAAATGCGCTCTACTTCCACTGAAAAGTTGATGAATTTAGCCCGTTTAAGGGCGTTTTTGGCCGATTACATCGATTTAGCCACACCTTTAGATGGATGGCGCCCCTAGAAAGGTAATTACTACTACTCACCTTGATAACATCTCAGTTTAAGACTATTATACTGATATGCGTAGTGAATTAATTAGTGAGATATTTTCCGTAGAAGAACAAGCTGAAAAAATCGTCTCTGACGCCCAAAAAAAGGCCCATTCCCTTATTATTGCTGCCCAGCAAAAAGGGGAGCAGCATCTGAGTGAAGCTGTAGAAAAAGAGCGGGCCAAAAGGGATACAAAAATCCAAAAAAGGCAACAAGAATCTCGTGACACTATCGACAAAGTGAAAAAAGAGATTGAACGTAAAGAGTCTGAAGATTCTGAACTTGTTTCATGCGCTCACGACATCGCACTTGATGTCGTAAAACTTCTTAGTACTACTAAAATCGGAGATAGGCTTTTATGAGCCTCTCTGATTTAAAACGATATGCTTTTATTAACGCCAAACTACGCTCTCGCATAGGCGGGATGCTCGATGAACATCAGTTAGAATCACTGCTACAATCACAATCACTTGAAGAGTTGTTCCACCACTGCCAAGGCAGTGTCTATGAACAACTTGGCCCATTGTTTAATGAAACTGGAGATATTGAACGACTAGAGTCGTGGCTCTTTAGCCGCACTGTTGATCTTCATAAAGAGGTCGCCTCTCTAATTGAAGGATCTCATGCTTTGGTGGTCTCTGCATTGAATAGAAAACTTGAAGTAGAGAATCTCAAAGGGGTCTTACGACTATGGTTCAGTAACCGTATCAAAGGGATGAATATCGATTATCGTTACGGCTATCTTTATCATAAGCACATTGTCAGTGATATTGATTGGGCAGCAGTTATCAATGCTGAGGATGTAGATTCTCTTAAAGAGACGTTAGCTCATACTCCTTACGCTGATGATATGAACGAGATGAAAAAAGAGGATCTCACCAGTGAAGGGATGTTCTTTTTAGAGACTGCGTTAGATCGAAGATGGATGTTATTACTTCGTGACGTTGTTACTCATCTACCAAAAAAAGATCGCCTTCTTGTAGAAGAAGTATTGAATCGGGATGCCGATTTAAAAAATATTATTAACTTAGTCCGTTTTGGATATGTCTATAACGTAGAGGCAGCAAAACTAAGGTCTCTGATGCTCCCAGGAGGGAGATTGCTCAAAACTGAGGAGTTTGAGGAGTTTGTTCAAGCTCCTGTAGAAAAAAGATCGCTTGTTCACTTAGTGGGTAAATTATTTATAGATTTAGCAAAAGAGTTAACTTCTTTAACGAATCCTACGGCAGAGGAGCAAGCTTCAACAGTGGAGGCATACCTCTTTCGTGTTCGAAAAAAGAGTTATCAGAAGATGCTACGAGGCTACCCATTTAACTTTGGGATTATATTTGCCTATTTTTTCTTAGAAGAGCGCCAAAACACGATGATTCGGACTATTATTAATGGAATTCATTATGGATGGAAATCCGAGAAGCTGAGGGAGTTTGCATTATGATGGTATTCACCGTACCGATGAGACTGTTAACAGCAGTTGTCTTAGATGAAGTCACTGAAGATGTAAAAAAACAACTACTCGATTTGGGAGTATTGGACTTTATTCACCTTTCTCATTTAGCCCCCGAGTTAAGTTCTAAATTAACCACCAAAGGGGAAGCTGTTGAGATTCGTGAATATCAGACACTTAGATCACGCATTGAGACGATGTTTCAACAAGCTGGAGAGTTAACTCCAACAAGTGAACTTCTCGATGCTAAAAAGGTTGCTCCTCCAAATTTACATGATATCACCTCATTTGTAGATACCCTCTCTGATGATGTCTCTGCTCTTCGTGAGAAACAAAAACAACTAAGCCAACAAAAAATTCGTCTTGATGAGTTGTTAAGCTATGTGAAAGAGAAAAAGACCGATTATATCGATATCTCAATAGGTAAAGTAGAGAAGGGGACCAATGACGTTATTCGACAACGCTTTGCAAACCAAGCCTATATCCTTTTAGAACCAGAGTCTTGGGATGACTCAATCTTACTTACCCTTCAAAGAGAGCGCAATCAAGTAAACCCTTTATTGGAGAATCTGCAGTGGATTGAAAACCCAGATGGATCTAAACAAGAGTCTGCAATCACACTACTTCAAAAACAGCTACAACACGATATAGCATCCAACAAAGATCAGAATAATCAAGTGAAAGAACAGATCTCTAAAAGGATTGTTGTTGAACTTGAAGTGTTAAGAGAGTACTGGGGACAACTAAGGGTTCAAGAACTCCTTGGTCATATCTCAGATAACTTTAGTCACACTCGTAACACCACTATTTTCAGTGGGTGGGTCCCAAAAGACCTCTCACAAAAGGTTGAAAAAGCTATAAAGGAAGCCTCAGGTGGAGCATGTGTCATTGAGTGGACTGATGACACTCTCATGCCACGAGAAGAGATTCCTGTAGCTGTTGAAGATGTTCCAATCTTACGGCCATTTCAAAAGATGGTAGACAACTACAGTACCCCTGAGTATGGGACCATTAACCCAACTCCTTTTGTGGCAGTCTCCTACTTAGCGATGTATGGGTTAATGTTTGCCGATGCAGGACAAGGGCTTATTATTTTATTGTTGGGCTTACTTGGTTCATACTTTTTACGTAACGATCCAGGAATCAAACAACGACTCATTAGTAAAGATCTATATAAGCTTTTTATCTATTTAGGTTCTAGTGCTATTGTAGCTGGAGCTATTTTTGGATCCTATTTTGGTTATCCTCTTATAAAGCCAATTTGGTTTAATTACCACGAAGCAGTTGTAGGGAGCGAAGCAACCGGTAGAGATGTCTATACGATACTCAAAATCACGATCTGGTTTGGTATCATTGTCATTGGCACGGGTCTTATTTTGAACTGGATTAACCTTGTTCGGAAAAAAGATTGGTTTCATCTATTGATGGATAAAAATGGTGTGTTAGGTGGATGGCTCTTTGGTGTGGGCGTATGGGCAGCCTTTAGTTTTGTTGGTAGTGGATATAAAACACTTCCAGAAGGAGACTTCCTTGTATATGCCTTAGCTATACCGCTCTTATTACTGTTTGGAAAAGTTCCTTTTAAACGGTATAGTGAACTCAAAGCAGGTAAGAAAGTAGAGAAAAAGAGTATTGGTGCACTGATCATGGAAGGTGTTCTTGAGTGGATTGTTGATCTTCTTGAGATTTTTGCAGGATTTTTGGCCAACACACTCTCGTTTATGCGAGTTGCTGGACTCGGAATTGCCCACGTCAGCTTAATGGTCGCCTTCAGTGATATGGCTCAACTTACACATGGAGCGGCGAGCATCTTTATTTTAGTTATCGGGAATATCCTCGTAATAGCTTTAGAGGGATTAAGTGCTGGAATTCAGGCACTGAGACTGAACTACTACGAGTTTTTTACAAAATATTTTACTGGAAGAGGTTTATCCTACAATCCAATATCCCTACGGCCAAACGCAGGGAAGCAAATACATTCACGTACGTAACAGGAGGGTCCAACGTGACAATGACAATGTTCAAAAGACGGCTTATGGTATCGGTAGGGATTACTATCTTATTGATGGTACTCTCAGCACTCTTTTTTACTCCACCGCTGTTTGCAGCTGACAACGCTCAAGCTGAAGCTGCTGCTGGTGGAAAAGATCTGATGTGGGTCGTTATATCAGCTGCTGTCGCTTTTAGTTTTGGTGCTCTTGCAGCCGGGTTTGCAATTAGCCATGTCGGTTCTGCAGCCATGGGTGCTATGAGTGAAAAGCCAGAAATTGGAGCTCAAGCCCTTATTTTTATCGCATTAGCAGAAGGGTTAGTAGTCTTTGGTTTTATTACCGCGTTAATGATTTTAGGAAAAGTGTAGATTTTTAGATGCGTTATTTTGTCATTGGTGATGAAGATACTGTCTTAGGTTTCTCATTAGTTGGAACAAGTGGGCTTACTGCCTCCACGCAAGAGGAGGCATCTGCCGCTTTGACCAAAGCATTAGAGGATAAAGAAAATGGTATTATTATCATCACCCAAGATGTTGCAGATCTCATTCGCCAAGAGGTCGATCGCTACATCTTCAGTGAAACATTTCCACTTATTGTAGAGATACCAAACCGGCACACCGGAGGGGTATCCAAAGATCTCAGAGTGCTCGTAAATGAGGCCATAGGGGTATCGTTATGAACGAATATACAGATCAACTATTTGCAGGTATCTTAGAGAGTGCTAAAAGCGAAGCTACCTCAATCATTGAACAAGCACAAAAAGATGCAGATGCTATTGCACAATCGTATGAGAAGCGGATTGCAGATACGATTGCTTTAGAGAAAAAGACAACCAACGTTCGTCTTGAAGCGATTGCGAAAGTTGAAGAGTCGACAATCAGAAACCTTGAACGAAAACACCAAGTTTCATACTCCGAGCGACTGAGAGTTGCCACCTTGCAAGAAGTTGCCCTCAACATGGAGAAATTAATTCAAACCAAAGAGTATCCACAGATCCTTATTGGTTGGATTGCCGAAGCTGCCATAGGGTTAGACCGAGAGAGGGCAGTTGTTCATTGCTCCTTCAAAGAGAAAGTTGATGAAGCAATGTTACGTCAAGCTGAAGAGATTGTGTTAAAGACTGTTGGTAAAAAAGTCTCTCTTACATTGGGATCAAAAGTACTCAGTAGCCAAGGAATCGAAGTCGTCAGTGAAGATGGGAAGGTTGCATATAACAACCAAGTAGCAACTCGCTTAGTTCGTAGCGAAAGAGAGTTAAAAGAGTTGATGGAAGGAGAGCCATGCCACAAAGGATAGTTGGACAAGTCAAAAGGGTAAACGGTCCCGTTATAACCATTAGCGGAATTACTGACGCTATGATGATGGAGTTAGTCCATGTAGGTGAACAACGGTTGATAGGGGAGCTGGTCAAACTTGATGGAAAGCAAGCCGTTGTACAAGTATACGAAGAGGCTAGTGGCATCGCCCCTGGTGATAACGTATACGGTACAGGTATGCCTTTATCAGTAGAGTTAGCTCCTGGTCTCATTGGTACTATTTATGACGGTATTCAAAGACCCTTAGAACGGCTTAAAGATCTCTCAGGAGATTTCATTGAGCGGGGAATCGATAGCCCCGCAGTCGATCGAAAAAAGAAGTGGAAATTTACTCCAACTGTTTCTGTGGGAGATACGTTAGGTGTTGGTGAAATTTTTGGTACTGTTCAAGAGACCGAACGAGTCGCTCACCGTTTGTTAGTTCCTCCGACTCTCTCATTAAGTGGCCCTTTTAGCGTTAAAAAAATTGCCAAAGAGGGCGATTATCCCGTAGATCAAAACCTGTTAACTCTCGAAAATGAAGATAAAGAGACTATCGAGTTATCGATGATGCATAAATGGCCTATTCGTGTTCCTCGGCCAGTGAAAGAGCGTAAACCGTTAAGTGTCCCACTTATTACGGGACAACGGGTTATCGACATGCTCTTCCCTTTAGCAAAGGGGGGGACTGTCGCTATTCCGGGTGGATTTGGTACGGGTAAAACAATGACTCAGCACGCCATCGCTCGATGGTGTGATGCCGATATCATCGTCTACATTGGTTGTGGTGAAAGAGGAAATGAGATGACGGACGTACTACGTGAGTTTCCTCATCTTATCGACCCAAGAACTGGGCGCTCCTTAATGGAGCGAACTATCCTCATTGCTAATACCTCTAACATGCCAGTAAGTGCTCGTGAAGCGAGTATTTATACAGGAATTACCTTAGCTGAATACTATCGTGATCAAGGTTATCACGTCGCCATTATGGCCGATTCGACTTCCCGGTGGGCCGAAGCACTTCGAGAATTAAGTGGACGAATGGAAGAGATGCCAGCAGAGGAGGGCTTCCCTGCTTATTTACCGACCCGTATTGCCGAGTTCTACGAACGAGCTGGCTTTATGGAAACACTCTCCTTTTTAGAGGGCTCAGTAAGTGTCATTGGAGCTGTCTCTCCTCCTGGAGGAGACTTCTCTGAACCAGTGACTCAACATACTCGTCGCTTTGTTCGATGCTTCTGGGGCTTAGATCGAGGCTTAGCAAGTGCCCGTCACTATCCAGCCATTAGCTGGCTTGAAAGTTACAGTGAATATATTGAAGAGGTTAAAGGGTGGTGGGAAGCACACAGTGGAGGCACATGGGCCTCATCTCACCAAGAGATTATGGAGTTGTTACAACGAGAAGTTCGTCTTCAACAGATTGTGAAACTCGTTGGTCCTGATGCCCTTCCAGATAGTCAAAACTTTGTCATCGAAGTGTGTTCTCTCTTTAAGACAGCCTTCTTACAACAAAATGCATTTGATGAGATTGATCGCTACTCCACAGTTGAGAAACAAATTGCGATGCTTAATCTCATTTTACGGTACTGGCACCTCGGATCTGAAGCGATTGCAAAAGGGGTCACTATTGTGAAAATAAAACGGATGAAAGTAGTGCAAGAGATCGCTCGAATGCGCTTTAGTGTAGATAACGATAAACTTGAGGATCTCGATCGTATCACCTTACGATTAGAACGCTCCATGGCTCAATTAGGAGGCTTGTATGAGTAAAACATCGTTAGTTGGACTCGATCGTACCCTCCTCTCGGGTCGTGAATATGTGGGAGCTTCACGGATCGAAGGTCCACTGATTTATATGAGAAATACCCACCCCATTGGATATGGGGAATTAGTTGAGTGTTCCGATGCCTCAGGGAATCGGAGAACTGGACAAGTTCTCGATACCAGTGACGATGTGGTAGTCATTCAGCTCTTTGAAGGGACAAGTGGCCTTACTCTTCCCTCTACCCGGGCACGATTTATGGGCGAACCATTAACACTCCCAGTAAGTGATACGATGTTAGGAAGAGTTTTAAATGGCCTAGGGTATCCTCGTGATGGGGGATCTCTTCCTCGTGGGGAAGATGAACTTGATGTGAATGGTCTTCCTATTAATCCCACAGCTCGCGAGTATCCACGAGATTTTATCCAAACTGGTATTAGTGTAATTGATGGATTAACCACCCTTATTCAGGGACAAAAACTTCCGATCTTTAGTGGAAATGGCTTACCTCATAACCAATTAGCAGCCCAAATTGCACGCCAAGCAAAAGTCTTAGCGGAAGATCAAGAGTTCGCTATTGTGTTTGCTGCTATGGGAGTAAAGTACGACGTTGCTCGATTCTTTATCGATAGCTTTGAAGAAACAGGAGTGTTAGAGAATGTAGCACTCTTTTTATCGCTGGCAGATGACCCATCGATTGAACGTACCATTACCCCAAGAACGGCTCTCACATTAGCTGAACACTTAGCCTTTAATAAAGGGAAGCACGTGTTGGTTATTATGACAGATATGACCAACTACTGTGAATCACTTAGAGAGATATCGACTCTCAGAGGAGAAATTCCTTCACGTAAAGGGTATCCTGGGTATTTGTATTCTAACCTTGCTGAGTTATATGAACGATCAGGAAAGATTATTGGACGTAACGGCTCCATTACTCAACTTCCTATACTCACCATGCCCAACGATGATATCAGTCACCCCATTCCAGATCTCACAGGATATATCACCGAAGGACAAATTGTATTTGAACGGGAGATGCACGGTAAGGGGGTCTACCCACCAGTGAACGGTCTACCAAGTCTGAGTCGACTGATGAAAGATGGTATTGGAGAGGGGATGACTCGCTACGATCACCCTCACTTAGCTAACCAGCTATTTGCATCATACTCTCACGTTCGAGATGTACGAAACTTAGCTTCTGTTATTGGAGAAGAGGAGTTAACGAGTGTCGATTTACAATACCTTGAGTTTGGAAAGTTCTTTGAACAGAAGTTTGTAAAACAAGCGTTTGATGAGAACCGCTCGATTGATGAGACACTCGATTTGGGTTGGAAGGCTCTGAGTGAATTACCCACTGAAGAGTTACAAAGGGTAACTGAAGAGGAGATTACTGAATTCTACGGTAGATAATATGGCTAAAAACGTTGCACCTACACGAAGTAATTTATTACGCCTCATTGATGAATTAAAGTTCGCCTCCCTCGGTCATGAACTTCTTGATCAAAAGAGGTCTATTTTAGTTGTAGAACTACTCACATTAGTCGACCAAGCCGTCGAATATCAAGCTCGTGTAGATAAATCTCTTGCAAAGGCCTCTCTTTCAATGCAACATACTGTTATGGAAATGGGGAGATTGCGTGTAGCAAACCTCTTTGGAGCAGTGACAATCTCCTCCTCAATAGAAATTAGTGAGAGAAAGGTCATGGGGGTACGCCTACCACGAGTAGAGACTACATTTGTGGCGAAAGGCCCCTATTTTAGCCCTGAGGGGACAACCCTCTCTATTGAAGAGACATTGCGAAACTACCAAGAAGCCTTAGAATTAATGGGGCAACTTGCTGAACTTAAAGTTTCTATTATGAGATTGGTACGGGAGGTTAAAAAGACCATTCGTAAAGTAAATGCACTACAGAAAATTGTGATACCCGATCTTGAAGAGACATTATCTTATACCAGAGGCCGAATAGAAGAGGCCGAAAGGGAGAGTTTCATGCTACTAAAGCAGGTGAAAGATCGTTTAGAGCGACAGCGTGAGAGCGCAGAACAGGAGAGTTCATAATGAAAGAACCATTTAAGAATATCCTTGTCTACCTCGATGGTTCCGAAGAATCAATTGTTGCCTCTATGGCAGCTATTACCTTAGCTTTACGCCTAGATGCTCATCTGACAGCAATGTATGTGGTCAATACCAAAGCATTACAAGAACTTGTCAAAGCTCGAATTTTCTTAGAATTTGAAGAACAAGAGTACCGAAGAGACATCGAAGGGGATGCAAGGCGTTATTTAGACCATGTAGAAAAAATGGCAATTCAAAAAGGGGTCTCTTGTACCTTAGAGAAACGATCTGGAACCGTACAAACCGAGGTGCGCCAATATGTACAAGATCATGATGTTGATATTCTTGTGTTAGGTGGACTCAGTCAGATTCATAGCAGAAGAGACGAACTGATGAATGAAGCTGATCGCATTATGAGATCTGCTACATGTCCAGTATTAGTTGTTCGGGACAATGATGACATCTGGGATACTTTTGAATCCCTACCCAACGTGCCAGTAGGAGGAGAATCAGATGACACTTAAAGATGTATTAGATAGAGATCTCATTAAAATACCATTAGAGTCGACAACAAAGCATGATGTCTTAGAAGAACTTATAGACGTTCTTGTTCAACACAAACAGGTGAACAATAGGGAAGAGTTGTTATCTGCTATCATTGCCCGGGAAACATTAGGATCTACTGGCTTAGTCGATGGGATCGCCATCCCCCATGCAAAAACAAAAGCGATTAATTCGATTAAACTTGTACTTGGAATTACAAAACAACCAATCGACTTTGATGCCCAAGACGGGAAAGGATCTCAGTTTTTCTTCTTAGTTCTTGCCCCTGAAAAAGAGGCAAGTGCATATGTTGAAGTTCTCGCATCAATTGCACGAGCTACACATAGTGCCGCAATGAGAAGATTATTGGCAGCAGCTCGAAATGCTGATGATGTATTTGATCTCTTTTTCGATTAGTAACCGATCTCTTCCCCGACAAGAAGAAGTGATACTCGCCCCTTAACTGGTTGTCTTCCAAAGACAACCATGTTACTACATATTCCGTAGTCGCACGCTCCGGGGGTAATACTCATCAGATGTTCCTCATCAAAAAATTGGTCAACGCAATAGCCGTTGGTGACACACGGAGCATCTATGCCTAAACGAATAGCGTTTGCAGGTGCTGCAATGTGTTTTACCCTATGTACAGCATCGCGTAAGGTGGGGACAATCTTTTGATACCCTGCAACAATGATCACCTTTTTAGGGCCAAAAAGCATAGCACTGATACGATTACTCGTCCCATCAATACAGTACAACTCCCCATGTTCGGTAATAGCATTTACTCCAGTGATAAACACATCAGAGGTAAAAGCCTCGATAAATCTTTGATGTTTGGCTTCCTCTGTTAGGTCTTGCTCATAACGATCGATGAGGTTGTAAGGGCCACTACGGATAAATTGAATCACATGACATTCACTTAAAGAGGAGGAGCCTCCTAAAGCGATAGTGCTTCCCTCATCGATAATAGAACGAATCATCGGAACTACGTCACTTTTAGATGGGAGAAAGTCGACATCAATCCGATTCTTTCTTAGATTGCCCATGGTACGAGCAATACTCATCTCTAATACTTTATTCTTATGTTTATCCACAATCAGCCTCCATAGCTCTCATAGTAGCAGGAATGTTACGAAGTGTGGGAAAGTTTTTCCGTAGACAGCAACGGTGAGCCTTTGTATGCTATGAGTATGAATATCACATTTTATGGTGCTACAAGAGTAGTCACTGGTAGTTGCACACTTATTGAGTGTGGAAACAAAAAGTTGTTAGTAGATTGTGGACTTCCCCAGGGGCATGATGAGCGAGTCATTGGCTTACAGTTACCATGTGATCCCCGTGATATCGATTATGTCCTTCTCACTCATGCTCATATCGACCATACAGGGAGAGTTCCCCTTCTTGTGAAAGAGGGATTTAGAGGAATTATTTATTCCACCGAAGCTACTGAGGATCTCTGCTCAATTATGCTCGCTGATAGCGGGTATATCCAAGAGAGTGAAGCAGAGTGGCAATCGAGAAAGAATATCCGTGCTGGAGAGAAGCCAGTAGAGCCACTATACAGAGTAGAAGATGCTCACAATGCACTTAACTACTTTGTCAGTTACCCGTACGATGAACCATTTCAGATAGCAGAAGGTATTGAAGCTACCTTTATCGATGCGGGTCATATGCTTGGTAGTGCTTATATTATCCTCACTCTTAGCGAAGGTGGGCAAACAAGAAAACTTCTTTTCTCGGGCGATATAGGAAACACAAATCAACCTCTCATTAACGATCCGTCAATAGTGAAAGGGGCAGATTTTGTTATTATGGAGTCGACATATGGTGATCGCCTTCACCCGCCAGTGTTATATGAGAGCGAAAAAGAGGCCATTCTCTCACACGCCCAAAATCTTGCTATCATCATTGCTGAAACCTTTGCTAAAGGGGGAAATGTCGTTATTCCTACCTTTGCTGTAGGGCGAACGCAAGAGATTTTATACCTCTTAAGAACTATCATTTATCACAAGATGTTACCCGGTCTCCCTACAATTGATGTGTTCCTAGACTCTCCTTTAGCCATAGAGGCAACAAAGATCTTCAGCAGGAACATCGACGGATATTTTGACGAAGAGTCTTTAGAACTGGTAAAACAGGGGATAAACCCACTCTTATTTGACTCTTTAACGCTCACTGTTACCGCTCAAGAGTCGATAGCTCTTAATAGTCGTAAAGAGAGTTGCGTGATTATTAGTTCCAGTGGCATGTGTGAAGCAGGAAGAATAAAACACCACCTCAAACACAACTTATGGAGAAAGGAGTCTACTGTAGTCTTCACCGGGTACCAAGCGACAGGAACTCTGGGACGCTCTATTAGCGATGGGGCAAAAAGGGTGACACTCTTTGGTGAAAAAATTGATATCAAAGCCAAGATTACCAAATTAGAGGGTCTCAGTGGCCACGCTGATCAAAAGGGACTTCTTTCGTGGGTTCAGGCAATGAGTGATAAACCAAAACATATCTTTGTTGTTCATGGAGAAGAGCGAGTTGCTCTCTATTTTGCCGGTTTATTAGGTTCAGAATTACACCTCGATGCATGGGCTCCTCACACAGGGCAAAGTTTTGATCTTTTAGAAGAGAAACTTCCTGTTGCTGAGAAAGAGCGCAGATGGATTGTGGGTGTTGAACGACTTAAAGAAGCCTTGGCACAACTCTCTGCTACCTATAAAGGGGTTGACTTGGTGAAAGAACGACTTGAAGAGCATGCCCAAGAGGCGTTTAAAACACCCGATGCTACAGATATTGAACGACTGAGTGATGCTGTTCAGAGATTTGCCGAAGAGTTAGAATCGTTACGAGGGAGATGGGAAGGACCTCAACAAGAATATTAAGGAGATATCATGAATATATTAGCAATAGGAGCTCAGCCAGGAATTATTGAAGCAGGATGTTTTGGAACGTTAGCTCGATTGATTGAACAAGGACATCAAGTAGTGATTTGCTCAATCACAAATGGAAATTTGGGACACTCGGACGTACAACCTGTGGATTTAAGGATACGGAGGATGACCGAAGCTTCTAAAGCTGCCCATATCCTTGGTGGATCGTATTGTACGTTAGATATCGATGAACTAGAAGTGAATCCATATGATAAGAACCAACAGATGCAACTCACTGAGTTAATGAGAAACACTAAACCAGATCTCATTATTACCCATTCAGATATTGGCTCTCACCCCGATTTTGTCGCAACTCACCACCTGGTGAATACCAGTATTGTTCAAGCAACAATGCCTCTTATTGCAACCAAAGCACAGGTCTTAGAGAGTACTCCAATTCTCTATTATATGGAAACTGAGGTAACTTCCTCATTTGTACCTACTGAGTATGTGGATGTAACCAATCAGTTTTCTAAAAAAATGGAGGCCCTTACCAGTCACACTTCTCAAGTCGAAGTATTCAAAGAGGGGGGATTAAACCTCTTTAGGCACGTTGAAGCATTAGCAGAGTTTAGAGGTCTTCAAAGTGGAGTCTACTATGCAGAAGCGTTTGCCATCGATAAAAAAAGAAGCTCTTTAACCAAACGGGTATTACCGTAACTCTAAGAGCTTGTAAGGAGTATAAAGCTACCTTACGGTAGCTTTTATTTCTTGTTATATATTGAGTAAGTATTTTGCAATGGTGAAATAAAGGAGTAGGCTAAAAGCATCAACGATGGTTGTAATTAACGGAGCTGCCATGATAGCAGGGTCCATCTTTGCACCTTTGGCAATCATCGGTAAGACTCCCCCAATGGTTTTCGCCATGATAACAGTAGCATACAAAGCAATACCGACTGTAAGTGCTACCATAATGCCATACCCCATCAGATACACTCGTAGGGCAGTAAAAAATGAGAGGACAAATCCAACTAAGAAAGCAACTCGGACCTCTTTCCATAAAACGGTAGCCAAATCTTTCATCGAAATCTCATTGACCGCCATACCTCGAATCACTAAGGTTGAACTTTGACCACCTGCATTTCCACCTGTATCGGTGAGCATAGGGATAAATGAGACAAGAATAGGGAGCACTAAAAACGCATCTTCATAACGAGCTAAAATACCACCAGTGATCATTCCACTGATCAGAAGAACCATGAGCCACATAATTCTATTTTTAGCTAATGTGAATACTCCAGTTTTGAGATACGGTTTATCACTAGGGAGCATAGCACTCATTTTCTCAAAGTCTTCGGTGTTCTCTTCCTCAATAACATCAATAATGTCATCAACAGTAATAATACCAACAAGGCGATTTTCATGATCAACTACAGGGATGCTCAACAAGTCGTAACGTCTAAATAGAGTAGCTACCTCTTCTTGATCATCCGTGGTGGTGACTGAGATAAAATCGGGTTCCATGATGTCGCTTAAGGTGGTCTCATCAGTTGAAAGTAATAGGGTACGAACTGATATAATGCCCTCGAGCTTTCTGTTTTGTGTAGTCACATAACAGGTGTAAATGGTCTCTTTGTTCTCCCCAACTCGTCGAATATGATCAATGGCTTGTTTCACCGTCATCTCTTTTTTCAACTGGACGAATTCCGCTGTCATAATCGAACCAGCAGAAAATTCAGGGTATAAGAGGAATTGGTTTATCAGATACCGTGCACGGGGGCTTGTGTGTCGTAAAATTCTATTGACGATGTTTGCCGGTAATTCACCCAAAATATCGACAGCATCGTCAATCATCAACCCTTTCATCAGATGTTGTAACTCTTGGTCGGTAATTGCATTAATAAGTTGCTCTTGTTCCTCATTGGAAAGATTCGCAAATATTTCAGCAGCGACATCTTTTTCTAATGTTCTGTAGATAAGAGGGGTAAGCTCTAATGGCAAACTCTCAATAAACTCAGCAACGTCAATCTCACGCATATGAGCTAGACTTTGTTGTAAAGCTTTCCAGTTGTGTGTTTCTACATACTCATGTAATTGCTCAAATAGGACTTCCATCTTTTTTTAGGAGACGAAGAACTGTGTGGGAACTGTCAAGTATCAACGACGGGTGTGCATAAAAGCACAGAAAGTAGAGTCTCTACTCAGAGGGTCATCAGATATACTTGCACTTTTGCCACATGTATCCACGACTCACACCTCCTTGTAGTGATAATTTTTTCTTAAACTATATGTAGAGTAAACAGTTGTCTCTAAATATTCAACCACTGTTTTAAGAATTTGGAACTATTTCGATTTCGGAATCGTCAAGCAGAGGTGAGAAAGGAGTTATACTCCCCTTTGAGTAACTTTTTTTGATACATAAGAGGAACGTATGTTACATAAGTTGTTGTATGCGTTGAATTGTTTGTGGAGCGGAACCTTCATAGTGGTTGTTTACTTGCACATAGACAGTACGTCCACTCTCACTTAAGTGTGTCAGTAATTGTGCAACTTGAGCTAATTCTCGATTCTTTGGCCAAATGAGAGTATCCCACCTGTTTTGAGCTTCTTGTTCAATTCCTTTACGATCTTCTCCGTGTAACCTGATACTGATTGTTTGAGGAAGGAGATGTTCATATCGACGAATTGTTTGAACGATATCATCGAGCCAATACCCTTGGATAAACACAGGAGCAATATTATGCAAGGAGAGAAATTCAAACCACTGGCCATTGATCCACTTTGGATTACGCATCTCAATACCTAGGGGAAAAGAGGAATCAATTGCATCAAAGAACGTTGAAAGGCGAACCTCAAATGCCTTTTGATTCTCGATCATCTGTTTATTCAGATACCCAAATTGAAGCATCAATAATCCAATTTTATTGTGTATCGGCTCTAAAGAAGCAAGAAACTGAGAGTAGACGTTTGCATCAAGAAAAGAGGTGTTTATGTGTTGCTTTGGTGTAAAAGGGAGCGTTAAGGCATTAGGACATTTTATAGTGAAACGGAAAGATTCGGGTGTTTGGTTGTTGTAGGTGGTAACGACTTCTTTCTCAGGAAGGGCAAAACTCGATTCACCTAAGGACCAAAACCACTGA